>DUQM01000052.1 GCA_012837825.1 Actinomycetota bacterium
ACCCGCACGGGGTGCGACTTCTGTTAAGTGGTAATTGCCGCTGCACGACCTTGTTTCAATCCACGCACCCGCACGGGGTGCGACATGACTACATGATAACACAAGGTATATACCTTGTGCTGTTTCAATCCACGCACCCGCACGGGGTGCGACGTCAATGTGGTATTTAAGGCTTTCAATATAGCTGTTTCAATCCACGCACCCGCACGGGGTGCGACATAAGCTCTCCATGCCTCTAATAATTCGGCTCTTGTTTCAATCCACGCACCCGCACGGGGTGCGACGTTAATAGCCCCAAACACCTGTTCGATTGTTAACGTTTCAATCCACGCACCCGCACGGGGTGCGACTATCTAATTCCAACTGGTCTCTGGTAAATAAATTTGTTTCAATCCACGCACCCGCACGGGGTGCGACGTTTATAAATGACACCGTGCTGCTTAACGTGGTAAAGTTTCAATCCACGCACCCGCACGGGGTGCGACAGTGCCTTATCTATAATTCAATAATTAACTTTATTATAAGGCAATATTTTATCTATTTTTGCGAACCTTAGATTTTTAAGATCTCTTAAATTAATCATAAGTAATTAAATGATCCGCATATACGCATTTTACCCTCTAAATCTGCAGAATGCGAATGTAAAGTTTATCAGCTCTATCACTATAGATTCGCAATTGTGTTTTTAGACAAACCATTATTAAATTAAATTACCAGGGGGCCTTCAAAATCCACGGTTTCCTTGGCTCCTATATGCTCAATTTTATGCTTCCAATTTGAGCCAAGAAAGTAAAATCGCAGACTATCCTTTTCGGGATCAATTTTTTTGATTAGCTCTTTACGTATCTTAACCCATTGAGATGGATCAACAATGCATTCAAAAATCGAAAACTGTACACGCTGGCCATAATTCTCGCAAATCTTGGCAACGTGACGTAATCGGCGTTGCCCTCCGGTACTTTTCGTATTTACATCGTAGCTGATCAAAACAAGCATATTTTTATCCTGACTTATTTCCAGATGAAAACAGGGTATCCATCAATATCTCCTCTCAGATACCGTGCCAAAAACATTGCCTGAAGATGAAACAGCATTCCTATTGGTACCCTTTCTTTTAGATAAGGATGCATTATTTCTTCTTGTTTTCTTTTCTGATAGGCTATCAGTATCTCTTTACGAATATCATCATTAATAAAAACTGCACCTGATTCCATTTTTTTAAAATTTTTCTTTCGAATCTGCTCTCTGTTAATAAGGGAAAGAGCAAGTCTGTCTGCTAAAAATGGTCTGAATTCCTCCATTATATCCAGTGCTAAACCTGGTCGTCCTGGTCTGTCTCGGTGTAAAAATCCGACACATGAATCTAATCCAACACTTTCCAGAGCAGAACGAATATCATGCATTAGAAGGGTGTATAAGAAAGATAACAGGCAGTTTACTTCATCTAAAGGAGGACGTCTGCTTCTCTTTTCAAACTTAAAATTATTTTTTTGTGAAACTATCAAATGATTAAAAACCCCAAAATAAGTATTGGCCGATAAACCTTCTATTCCTCTGAGCTCATCAAGATTTCTAATATTTTGAATTTTGCTGATATATAGCTTAAGTTGTTTCGAAGCTTCTTCCAGTTCACGGATATTTAATTTATCTGCATGGTCTCTTAATGCGCGTTGTAAAACTGTACGGCAGTTTGATATTTTTCCCATAATAATAAATTTTGCTATTTGTATAGAAGATTTTATATCGTCTGCCCAACGGTACTGTTCTCTTCTAAGTAAAACATTGCCGGACACTTTGCCTTGAATGCTTGCAAGAAAATGACCGTATTCGGTTAAAAAACTTACGGCCACTTTATTTTCTGCGCAAAAACCCATAAGGTATGGACTCATTGAAACTTGTCCAAAGCAAACAATACCCCAAATAGTGTGTATTGGTATCTGAAGTTTTATTTCTTTGTTAACAGATACGACTATTGTTTCACCTTCTTTTGAAAGATATGATCCCTGTGTAGTAATAAATAAGGTATTTAAATATTTTTTCATGATTTTTCTATTTCTTTTAGCAAATAGTCCTGAACCGAAGTAGTTTTACTTATTATTTTTGGGAGACACTCATCAATAAACGAACAGGATTTACATCTGGTGTTATAAACTGGCAGAGGGGTTTTGCCTTCTTCAATAAAAATATGCAGTTTTTCCGCCGTTTCCTGAGTTTTTTGGCGAAGCAGGTCATCAAATACGACGTTAAGCCTATGTCTTGTTTTTCCATAAAATATTGCTCCGCTATCTATCTCAACTTTCATCATTTCTTCAAGGCAAATAGCTTGTGCGCATAGCTGTATCTTGTCACTATCATCTGTTTTTGGTTTGCCACGTTTATATTCAACCGGGAACGGCTTCAAGATATTGTATTTTGTTTTATGAAGTTCCACTATGTCGGTTTTGCCGCTTAATCCTAGCTTAAAAGAGTGTAAAGCCATGCCCCGTACAATTTTAATACCAGCCTGGATTTCGTCACGTTCTTTATGAACATTTTCATGCATAGCTCTGCCTTCCGCAGTAAAAACATTCTCAGACCACATTTGTTCAATATGTATCAAAGCACATTGTCGTTTACAGAAAACAAAATGTTGCAATGCTGATAATTGTAAGAATTCTTCTTCGGAATACATGCTATAACTTTTCTTCCAATAAAACCCTATCTGGAATTGCTGACTTATTTACTGATACGACATAGTCGTTAAATGTTCTAGCTGGCTTTATTGAATCATCTGACCGATTTATAGAAATTAAATCAAACAATTTTTGTGCGGGTGCATCGCCTAGTTGTGAACTATGTTTAAATACGAATAGTTTACGGGCATTCATCTTTCCACGTGCAGCAGAATGATCATGGTCAAACATATTTATTAGCGCTTCCCATAATAATTCTAAATCATCATTATTGAATTCTGTTTGCTCTGCCAAAAAAGCAGATATATATCCTTCAGCTCTATACAATCCATAAGGGACTATGTGTTTACGTCCCATCATTCTTTCTTTCTCTCTTTCCCCCTCTGTTTCAACTGCCATTCTTGTGATAGTTACTTCTAAAGGAACAATACTTTCAATACTTCTGGCAAAATTAAGCTGTACGGGACCACGAACCTGACCGCAATTATTCTCTTTGACAGACATGACTGCACCAAATGCTCGAATATCAAAATAGTTTTTGCACATAAATATACGTCCCAGATCTGCTGATTTAAGTTTGTCTTCCTTATCTTTTACAGAAAGAGCTTCATAGGCATCTTTTCTTTCTGTAGTAAGCACAGCTTTTTCTCTGACATAAATTTTATATGGAGATTCGTTTTTCTTTACTATATCAATATAATTACGTATCTTTCTTTTTAAACAAACATCTGTAACAATTCCAAAACTAGTTTCAGGATCAATACGAGGCATATTGCCTGAATCAGGATCACCATTGGGATTACCGTTTTCAACATCAAACAAATACACAAACTCATATCGGTTTTTAATTAAATTATTCATAGCCTATTCCTCCTTTTTTTCTGATTTCTTATAAAAATCTTGTTTCTGATGGTAGTAACCTAAAGCAAACATTCCTTGATCTTCCAGGCTTAAATGTGCTGGAAATTTCCGGATATCCTGCAAAATACTTTCTATATTTTTGTCTGTATTTGCCCCATAATCTGATTTCTGAATATGATGTTGGGCCAAGCTTAGCAATTGAGGAAAAACAATCACCGGTGTGGAAGAAGCTGAACCGTAATATCTGTCTTTTATTGTGGAATTTGCACCCGGAACAGCATCTTTCTGTGCTTTCTCAAGTACAGCAAAAAGCCTTCCAAGCCGATACCCGATGTTTTTTTCTTCCTTATTAAGAACCATACCAACTACCTCTCTTTCGTTTGAATTTCTAATTCTATTATTTCTGACTAGATATGCTTTTATCATCGAAGCTCGCAAATATGTAACATTTTCAACAGGCTTACCTGTTATTTTATTCTTTGAAGACTGTTCAGCCCGAATACGATTTATTATTATCGACAATAAGTTTGACGGATATCTTTCACCTGTCAGAATTGCTCTCATAAACAAGCCGGCAAGCAGTGGTGAAAGCCTGTCTATTTCCCTTTGCGGAGCTAGTTCGCGGAGCAAATGCCACATACCGGGAAATTCAGGATCTTCTTCATAATTCTTGGCAATAGACAAATCTTTAAAATGCTGACCAATTTTATTACAGATATCTTCAACGGTATTAATATACCAGAAACGCACAGACAACCGTCCTGCATTTGGCGACAAACCCAGGATATAAAATTTCATGTTTCTTGTGTTTTCAATATCTTTTGGCATTTTTCCTTCACGAATAGCTTCCAAAAATCTGCGAATATTTCCTTTATTAATCTGACTATCCTGAGGATCAAGAACATCTTTAAGAAATCCTTCCATGGGTGTTTCTTCCTCGGCCCAAAATACAGTACTCGCATCTCCTATCTGTATATTTTGTCTACTATTGAATCTTAAAAGCTGGTTTAGTACAGTTGTATAATTAAAAACTATTTTTTCACTAACCGGAGCATTAAAGCTTTGTTCTTTATTATATGAACAAAAAGAATCCTGGTTAAAGGATACTATAGATGCACCTGATGATTGAGCATTCTTTACACCTTTAATGCTCTGGTGCAGTCTAGCAATTGGACTTCTTTGTCCACTGACAAGGCAAAAGGCTTTATAATCTGATTGATTATTCTGATAATATTTTACCCACTCTTCCCTAATAGATGAATGTTCATGTATGTATTTATTTTCGTTATCTAATTTAAAAACCACATTTGTTCCCGACATTTCTTCCCAATATGTCAATTTGATAGCTTCTGCCGGTTGCCAGGAGTCAAGAAATTTTAAAACAGAATTCATTCCGATATCATTTATCTTATCTCCCAAAGTATGTTGGAAATTTTTAAATTCCTTAAACATTTTATAAGGTCTGTCTTTATCTTTATGTTCTTTGCTGTCAGCCCCCAATACATATCCCGTATTGCCCCACATAAAATTAGGATCTATCCCCGATGTTTTTTTACTGGCAGAAGGAACTTCCAATAGTTTTGGAACATTCTTTTTGCCCTCTCTTTCTCTTAGGTCTCTAACATCAACAAGCTTTCCCGATGAATCTAGAACCAAAGCAAAATGAATTTTTTCATTGGAAAAACCGAAATCAGGAATATCAGAATTTGCATTTTGTTTCAGTCGCTCATAATATGCATTTAGCGCTTGAATAATCATTGGATGCCTCCTTTTTTAAACGGAGGAACATTTATAATCCCATCAACCATTTGTGCTCTGAAGAACTTTGGCTCCATATTGTTTTTAAAGTCTATATCGTGAAGCATCCATCCTAAGTCAACATTAGTTCCTTTTAGTTCTGATTCAGGAATCTCGGTGTCTATTAATTCAAAATGAACAGGAAATTCTCTGCAGCCAAAATAAGGCCTATGAAAACACTGTCCTTTTCTTGCTCTGCGTTCAAACATTTCTTTATGTTTTACGGGATTATTATCCTCATCACCGAGAATTTCAAAATGTGCTTCAATAATATAGCATACATTTCTAAGAACCAAAGAAGCTCTTTGTTGGCGTACATCTTCTATATAAATCTCAATGGCTGTCGCACTGTTTTTAATAGCGCCCATAACTTTACTGATTGAGATTTTTGTACCGACATTTCCTCCTGAACCAATTTCATTACGCCTGACATTATCAAATTTGATAGGATTTATTACATGTATCTGGTCAATAACCCAACTAATAGAGGGCTTCCAGTAAATTGCCTCTAAAATACCCCGGGCAGCTGAAGGCGTAATAACATCATAGCTAACACGTTCCGCTTTCATTTCCGGTCTTGTAAAACATGCATAATCGCCCCACACTTTTAACTTAATACCAAACACAAAGACCTCCTTCTTTCATGAATACTAAAAAATATTATTTTCAGCTTCCCTAAACACAGGATCATCATAATTTAATCCAATATCTTTACGGTATAAATCCTCATTGATTAAAACTAAAAAATTATCTCTTATTCTTTCTATAGAAATGTTTTCTAGTTTTCTTAAAATTTGTGGATATATTTGCACACTAAACCTTTGTGCTTTGCGTGCTAATTTTTTTGTAAATTCAGCATAACGCAATTGCTTGATAATTCTTTTCGCATCATCATTATATGGAATGATTACTGATTCCATATCCTTATCTATGATTTTAAAATCTTCTGTTATTTCTCTAAAAGGGAAATTGATTGACCCAACCTCTTCAGAGAGTTTCTCCAATATTTTTCCCTTATCTAACTTATCTTCATTTATCCAGTATAAATTACGAAAATATTCATTTATTGCTTCCATGGACAATATATCACTGTATTTTCTCATTATTGCATTTGCTTCTTCTGCTCCTTGACGTAAAAACCCTACAGGCAAAGTTTTTTCCGGATAAAAAACATATACTTTTCCTATAGGAAGGCTACCCTCTCTATTACATCTGCCAGCAGATTGAGCAATAGAGTCAATACCAGCAATTGAACGGAAAACTACTGGAAAATCTATATCTACCCCTGCTTCTATCAATTGTGTGCTGACAACTCTACATTTTTTATTACTTTTGAGATCATCTTTTATCTTTTGAATAATTTCCGAACGATGAATGGGGCACATTAATGCACTTAAATGATATAAACCGTCTTTATCATCTATTTGCTCATACAGTTCTCTTGCATGACAGCGGGTATTAACGACACATAAGACCTGTTTAAAACCCAGAATCTTTTTTATCAGTTCTTTATCGGTGGTTTTTTGCTGTTTTTTGGAAAGATAATTTATTTCAACCCGCCTAAAATTTTTATATAGCCTTTCCGGATCAGAAATTATTTCACTTACATTTTCCAACCCATTTACAAATTCATCATTTTTTAAAAGAGCCGGCTGTGTTGCCGTACATAAGACAATCGTAGTTTTGTATGAATCAGTTAATTGTCTTAAAATTTCAATACAAGGTTTCAATAAATGTATGGGGAGCATTTGAGCTTCATCCAAAATAACAATGCTATTTGCAATATTATGTATCCGGCGACATTTTGAAGTTCTGTTATGGAAAAGAGATTCAAAAAACTGCACATTTGTGGTAACAATTAAAGAAGCATCCCAATTTTCAATCGCCAGCTGAAATTTATAGTCATCATCATTGATTTTAATATTGCTATGATGCTCCAATACTGCTTCATTGCCAAATATTTTCCTAAAAATGTCTGCATTCTGTTCAATTATGCTGGTATATGGAATAACATAAATAATTCTATTCATTCCATATTTCAAGGCATGTTTTACAGCAAAAGCAAGCGATGATAAAGTTTTACCTCCTCCGGTAGGAACAGTTAAAGAAAATAGCCCTGGCATATTATCTGCCGCTGCTATACATTGTTTCAAAATATCTTTACGGTATTTATTTATTAAAGTATCAGGTGCTCTAGAGGATATGTCATCTAATGCTTTATTTAATTTAAGATTCATTTCGGGAAGTTTGATGCAGCTGCCTCTAAGCAATGCAGTATCTTTACTCATGAATGCTTCAGTATCTAAATAATCTGCATCAACGAGGCAGGAGAAAATCATTCTTACAAAGAGTTGTAATTGAAAAGCAATACGTTCATTATTGCCCTTGGCAAGGTTAAAAGGTAATGATTTAATATTGGAATTGAATTCAAGCATCTCGGTTAAATATGCAGAATAGTCAGGGATATTTTTCTTCTTTAACCTATCATCAAGACAGGCCTCATTTGATTTGCCATCCAGTAATCCGGAATGATGACCAGCTACTGTATAAGCCAGCAGCTTGCCAAAACCATTTGAGAATAATTTATTGATTTCCTGTGCTCCAGCAGTTGAATGATCTGGATGTGATATTTTTGCTTCAGCATTAATATTATTGTCAGTTGTTTTAATTAGCATGTCCTGAAATTCTTGTGAATATTTGCCGATATCATGCATCCATCCGGCTAGTTCAGCCCAATCACCGCCTCCAAAAGACTCCGCAAACTTCCGAGCAAGTTTAGCAACATTTCTTAGATGGTCTTTAAGCTTCTGCCACTCACAAGAAGGTCTTCCTTTCAAGCTATGGGCATAATATATTTTTCCGTATTTTGAGCTATCCATCGAGAAAATTTTAGGCTAATAGAAACTTATTTTTTTAATATCCTGCTTATTTTGAGGAATTAGGTCATATTATTATTTAATTGCATAATATTATACTAATATTTTATTAGATTGTTAAAGTAATTTTTGAAAAGTTATTTAATTCAATAATCTGATTATAAACGGCATATTTTCACTTTGAGGTTAGATTATCGATTAAGCCTATTAATACAATTCAAATATTATTTGACAAAATTAATATATTAACAATATACTTAACTTTCTCTTGTGTAATGATATTTTAAGTATGAGTTCGGATCGGTTACTTTTCGGATACCTCTCGAAAGAAATATTATGAAGCGTGGAGAATTTAATATTTGCATAGGAGGTAAAAATGCAGGGTAACAAACTTTATGTCGGAAATCTTACTTATTCCGTAACAGAAGAACAGGTTGAAAAACTGTTCTCAGAGCATGGTCAGGTAAATACTGTTAATCTTATCGGAAACAAAGGTTTTGGCTTTGTTGAGATGGGTTCTGTAGAAGAAGCAGAAAAAGCCAAGGAAGCTCTAAACGGAGTGTCATTTGAAGGACGTACACTAATTGTTGATGAAGCTCGTCCACAGAAAGACAGACATCAGGGAAATTTCGGTAGCAGAAGGTACTAATCTTAAAACAAATACTTTTTTCTAATTATAATTATAATTAATTAGATTAATTTATTTATATAGTTTGGTTCTTATTTTAAAGCGACTTGATATTAGCTCTGAAACCATAAAAGGTTTTATCTAAGAATTACAGTCGCTTTTTTATTTTGAGTATTTATTTTTCAATTAAAACTTATATTTTATTTTTAAGTTAAAATATTTGACAAACAGTCTTTTTTAACAAAGGAGTTTGATATGTCAAAATGGTCAGATTATTTTTTGGCAGACGACGGAACAAAAATATATTATTTCAAATGGATTCCTGAAAAAGAAATTACCGGTATCGTGCTCATTGCTCACGGGATGGCTGAGCATAGTGAAAGATATGATGATTTTGCAAATTTTTTAAACAAAAATTCATTTGCAGTATTTGCCAATGACCACAGAGGTCATGGAAAGACAGCAGGAAGTACCGATAAAGTAGGCTTTGTTTCCGGTGAAAATGGTTGGGAAATAATGGTTAAGGATTTTTTAAAAATGAAAGAAGAAGCAAAAAAACAATGTCCCGCAAAACCTTTATTTGCTCTCGGACACAGTATGGGGACATTTATCATAAGGGATATTGCACTGAATAATGATGAGTATTTTTCCGGGGATCTGAGAGGAATAATATTATCCGGCACAGGATGCGGACTGGGGCTGATGGGGCAAATAGGAAAACTTATATTTAAATCAGAAATCAGCAAAAGAGGAGCAGATGGGAAAAGCAGGCTTCTGCATGATATGTCTTTTGGAAAATATAATAAAAATTTCAGGCCAAACAGAACCGAATATGACTGGCTGAGCTCCAATAATGATAATGTCAATAAATACATTGAAGATCCTTACTGTGGTTCTGTTTTCAGCGCTTCCTTTTTTAGGGATCTTGCCGGAGGTATTGAAAAAGTCAACAATTTTAAGAATATAAAAAGTTTTAACAGGGATCTGCCTGTTCTGCTGATTTCAGGTGAAAAAGACCCGGTAGGCAATTTTACCAAAGGCGTAAAAAGAGTATACAGGGACTACATCAGAATCGGAGTTTCAGACATACAGATGAAATTCTATGAAGGATTTCGTCATGAAATCTTAAATGAAACCGGAAAAGAAAAAGTTTATGAAGATGTGCTGGACTGGATTAAGAAACGAAGCAGCTGAACTTTAAATATGTTTAAAAAATTCTGTCAGTTATTTTTCTATGGTCATACTGGCTATTATTGAGGTCTGGGAGCCATTATTATTTATTTTAAGGATAATTTCTCCCATTCTGACAGGAGCTTTTACTTTTATTTTTTTGAGTTCTTTAATAATTTTGAAAATATCTTTTTTTGGAACCGCAATACTGCTTCTGACAGGAAGCCTGCGATAATCCTCTGAATCTATTGCGACTATTGTCGTTAAAATCCTGGTCGGACTGAATATTTCATTTTCAGCAAATGACAGTCCTTTTTTACACTTATTCCCGGAAATGGAAGAGATTTTGCCACTGTTGACAATTATGTCAAGAACACATCCTTCCGGGCAGTTTATACATGTTAACTTTTTATTCTCCATTTTTATATTTTAACTTAATTAGCAAATATTTTATCGTAATCGCTCATTTAACTACTGATGAATTTATTATAAAAACTATTTTATATTTATTGATGCTTTGATATCAGACCCTCCCGCAGTCTCAGTTATATTTTTCAGATTTTCTTTTGATATTTTTATTTTTATAAGCTCACCGGGGAAAACATATCTTAATCTTTTTGAGAACAATATTTTTCCCTTAAAACCATTTTCAGGATTATTATTGCAGGTATCTTTCTTATTATCCGGATAAATGTCAAAATCTGCATTTTTAAACGGCTTCTTTGCTCTTACCCATATGCTTACATCTTCAAGAGAAGTTATTATTTGCGGAATTATCTGGGCAATATTTTCACCGGGAAGTATTCTTACTGAAATATTGCCTCTGATTTTTTTATTGTTAAGGTAATCAAAAGCTTTTTCGGCAGCGATATATGCGTCCTCTGTCACATTATCGACCAGGTCATTTACAAAAAGAGAATTACCGCATGAAAAAATTCCATCTATATTAGTCTGGAATTTTTCATCCACTTCCGGACCCTGAGTGTTTTTATCAATAAGAACACCCGCTGTTTTTGCAATCTCGTTTTCCGGGATAAGTCCTACGGAAAGCAGAAGAGTATCGCATTTAATATTTCTTTCCGTACCTTTTACCGGTTTGAGATTATTGTCTACTTGCGATATCTCAACTGACGAAAGAGATCTTCCCCCTTTAATTTTTGTGACTGTATGGCTTAAGTTCAAAGGGATATCATAATCATCAAGACATTGGACGATATTCCTTTTAAGCCCTGTTGAAAAAGGCATAAGTTCAAATACCCCTCTGACATCGCAACCCTCCAGCTTTAAGCGCCTTGCCATTATAAGTCCTATGTCTCCTGAACCAAGAATGACTATTTTCTTTCCCGGAAGATATCCTTCTATATTTACAAGTCTTTGGATAAAGCCTGCAGTAAAAACACCGGCAGGCCTGCTTCCCGGAATCAGTATCTGTCCCCTTGTTCTTTCCCTGCATCCTGTTGCAAGTATCAGGGATCCGGAACTTATATTTAAAAGACCATATTTTTTACCCGTCGTTAGTGTGTTGATTTTTCCGGAATCAGAATTACTGACTGATAAAGCGAAAGTATCTTTAATAATTCTGATCTGTGTCTTGCTTACAAGATCTATGAATCTCTGGGAATATTCCGGGCCTGTCAGTTCTTCATTAAAAACTCTTGTTCCGAAACCACTATGTATGCATTGAGGCAGTATCCCTCCCAGGTAATGTTCTCTTTCAATGATTACTATATCTTTTATGCCAAGTTCCCAGGCTTTTACAGCAGCCGATAATCCTGCAGGTCCGCCTCCTATTATAGCCAGGCTGCAGTCAGTGCTTTTATATTGTTCTTTGTCTGATGCAATCATATTTTATTAAATCTTATATTTTGCTATATATGAATCTTTGCCGCATTTTGTTATTTTTTCGAAAGGTATTTTCAGTTCCCTCGAGATGATCCTCATAACTTTTAAAAGACAGTAACCGCCCTGGCACCTGCCCATTCCTGCCCGGGTCCTGAATTTTATGCCATCAACTGTGGATGCTCCTTTTCTTACTGCGTCAACTATTTCAGCTTCGGTGACCTTTTCACATCTGCAGACTATCTCGTATTTCTGTGTGTCATCCGCATCTGCTGATTTATTTACAGCTGCATCATTTTTTATAATACGTCTTTCAATGTTTTTATTTTCAGGAATATATTTTCGATTTTTAACCATTTTTATTCCTGTATTTTTCAAAATTTCCGGAACCATTTCTGCTATTATGAATGCACATGTCAGGCCGGGTGACTGGATTCCGGCGACATTTATAAAATTTTTATTTACAGCACTATTGCTTATTATGAAATCACCCGAATCAGAAACTGCTCTCAGGCCGGCAAATTCAGTAATAGCTTTTCCAAAAGGAATATTGTCAAACATTTTTGAGGCATTCTCTTTTACTTCATCAAGACTCTTAGAAGTCGTTGAAAGATCTCTGCCGGTTATATGCTCATAATTAGGACCGACAAAAAAGTTGCCACTGACAGTCGGAGTGACAAGGAGACCCTTTGTTTTGCTTTTTGAAGAATCCGGCAACTTGAAGTTAACATGTTTTACAAAATTTCCTGCCTCTGAATCAAACAATATATACTGGCCTCTGCAGGCTTTTATTTTAAAAGAATCATCCCCTATCATGTTTGCTATCTCTGCAGAATCTACACCGGCTGCGTTGATGACTATTTCTGACTGAAAAATATAATCAGGCTGATAGGGTGAATGATTTTTTGTTTTTATCATAAAAAGTTTTCTACCGGACTGATCGGTGATATGTTCTATGGATTTTACTTCATTATCAAAATAAAAATTAACACCGTTCATTAAAGCGTTTTCGTAAATTGATATCGCAGCTCCGTAAGGTGATATGATGCATGTCTCCCCAGCGAAAAGAGCTGCCCGCACATTACTGCTTATATTGGGTTCAAGCTCTTTTATTTTCTGCCTGTCAGTTATTATTTTAAGTCCCGAAAGTCCGCTTGCTCTTCCCTGCTCAAGAAAATTTTCCAGAGTCCCCATCTGATAATCATGGAATATATTTAACATTGAGCCGATATTCTTTATATGTATGCCAAGCTCATCAGCATTTTTTCTAAAAAGCCGGTTTCCTTTATGACTTATTTTATATTTTAGGGAATTTCGCTCACCTGCATAACCGGGGTGAATTATGCCGCTGTTTGCTTTGGTCGTTCCCCAGCCGGCATCCGATTCCTTATCCAGCACAGCAATGTCCAGTTTGTATCTTGCAAGCTGCCTTGATATTGCAAGTCCTGCAATTCCTGCTCCTATTATTATTATGTCTCTTTTGATAATTATATTTTCTGTACTGATTATTGCCGCCTTCCGGATTCTTTATTTTCCAATTTGATTTTAATGTTTTTTACAAGATCCGGTTTTTTTTACTGTTGCAGCTGTAATTGAAGCTGCACCTGCTTTCCTGTCCGGAACTCTTAAAACATCTTCTGCGCTTTCAATGCTTCCCCCGGCAATAATGGAAAAATCTTCATTATTTACCTTTCCCGGTAATTCCAAACCCTGTGAACTATTTTTTGTTCTTTCAAAATTTATATGAAAAAGATCAAAACTGCAACCATAAATTATGTTTACTGCATCTGCAGAATAATCATTATAAAAATTCTGCACTTTTATTATCCCTGCAAATATTTAAAAACATTATTATTGCAATAAGCATATAAAACATCAACTTTTTTTAACTGTTTAATAAAGATTTTTTAGATTTAAAAGTGTTATAATTGTTCATAAATGATCCGGACTTATTTTTTGAATACTCAGCCTGTCCGGTATGATTATCTGAGAATTTTAAATTTTAATTATAATAAAGAACAGGAGAAGTCTTATGATAGATTTTCAAAATTTTAAAAAAGCACAATACATGACAAAAAGGATGACCATATTAAAGGAAAGCTGCGAATTAAACGGATTAAATATAAACTACCTTTTTGGTCTTTTTAATTACTATAATCAGAAAAACAGGGGAAGATGGTTCTGGCAGAAAGCTGTTTTTACAGGTGCTATAAAAGAAAAATATGATAGTGTGAATAGTCAGGCTGATGAACTGGTAAAAAGCTTAAAGGACATTGATGAAAGCACTTTTAATGACAGGGTTAAAATTATTTCATCTTTGCTTAATGATTTAATGATAAAAATGGAGGAAAATCTCGGGATTGACCGAAGCATTGATCGGAACAAGGTTGAAGGATTTCTTGATGCAAACATGTCAGCTCTTATAAGGGACAGTTTGGGAACAGTTTGAAAGGCTTACAGCAGCACTCTTTTAAAAAATCAATCTTATTCCAGGACTGCGGGAGCAAATATCTGCATATATCTTTTTCCCGCTTCAAAAACAAATTCACCATAATGCCTGATATCATTACTGTCATCATATTCGACAGCTATTTCATATGAATCTGCAGAAATTATTATTTCTGCTTTTGTTTTGGGATTTATTTTGTATATTTCACCTGTATTTCCGTAGAAATAAACATTTATTACTGAACCAGTATTATTAGAAATATCAAGCTGGAAATTTATTTCATCTCTTATATTAAACCTGTATATTATCTCCGGAAGCGGTATGAAAGTCATAGTTTTTATGGTTTCGATCTTGCATGCAGAGTAATATCCGGCAATTTTCTCTGAACTGTCCGGGTAATTAATAAAAATATAATCAAAAACATGAATGGCGTCCTCATACTTTTTATCAAGAGTCAGGCTTATTGCATACTCGGAAAGAATATCCGGGGGTATTTTTGAATAAATACTTTCATCATAAATATTGGCAGATACATCCGTATTATTTTTAAGCGCAATATTCTGTGCCAGCCGGTATTCATCCAGCGCTTCCTTGTATCTGCCATCTTCAATAAGAGCTTTTATTTCTTTCATATAGCTTTCAAAGATCAGCTTTTTGGCTTTTGAAACAAGTTCGCTCTCATGATATTGTTCAATCAGTTCATTAAGCAGATCAATGCTTTGCAAATAATTTCCGGTATTTATATGACTTTCCGCTGTTTTAAATAAATAATCAGGTATCTTGTACGAAGAAATGAAAGCTTCGTCGCTGCTGGGAAATTCTGTTGTTATTTCTTTAAAAATATTTATTGCAAGAACAAAATTTACTGCAGATTTTTCATAATTTTTTTCATCGTAAGCTTTCTGGGCAATTTTTGCATATGATTCAGCAAGTATGTTTTTTACTTCCAGAGCATCTTTGTCAATAATACCCTGCTCAATGCTCAGGTTGATATATTTTACAGTATTTTCATGATCATCTGTTTTCCGGTATGCGGCAGTAATCCCCTTTAGTGAATCGCCATAATATTTGCCTGTGGAATAATTTTCAATTATTTCATTATAATTATCGATTGCGGTACTGTAATCTCCGGAATCAATCGCTTTTTGCGCATTCCTTGATAATGCAAATGGGCCAAAAATGCTTGATATGACAAGTCCGGCAAGAAAAATAATAAAAAACAGTATAAAAATAAAACCACCTTCAGCCCTCCTGGCCATATTAAATATAGCAAAGATAAGACTTAAAATTATTATTACTATACTTGTAATGGGCAGAATATCCCAGAATTTTCCTTTATTTATGAAAAAAAGTACTGCAAGACCAATGATTGAAAAAATAAAAAGCATTATCAGAAGTATTGAACCCAAACCTAGCTTGTTTTTTCTGGTGTATTCGTACATAAGTTATGCTTTATATTTATTGCTTCATAATTTTGAGAACTCAGAACTACATTTTAACCTAAAAACAATAAAAAATGTATAAGAGTCATTCAACTTTTATTTCCATTATTATGGTATCCCAGTAAATATTATTATAAAGATGGTCTTTTTTTAATATCTCCTTTTTTTTGAAACCGCATTTTGTATATGATTTTATTGCTCTTTTATTATATTCGTAAACTGATAAGGCAATCTTTTCAAGCCCTAGTTTTTTAAAAGCAAATTTTATGGCTGCTCCTATTGCATCTCTGCCATATCCTTTTCCCCAGTAATTTTTATCACCTATGGCAATTCCGAAATCTGCTTTTTTTTCGCCCCAGTTTATTTTGTGAAGTCCGCAGTTCCCTATATATTTTTTTTCCTGTCTTGTTTCTATTGCAAAAACAAAATCATTTACAGATAAAGACATTTCTCTGAACCATCTTTCTTCCTTTTCTGAATCAAGGTCTGAGAAATCAGATGAGAGAAACTTATTTATCTCCGGATTTTTAAGCCATTTTATCAGCTGATAAAGATCGCTCCTCTTAAGAGGCCTTATAAGCACTTTTCCGTTTCTTGATACTGTGCTTTTCAGCTTCTTAAAATCCATTTCATAAAATTTAATACCTGTCGGATTGCCAGGCAACATAGCGCCGAGTCAGAGATTGTTGTTAAAAAATAAACCAATGACTAAAATTTTAATCCAATTTTGATTTTAAACCAATAATCTGAAACCAATAATCTGAAATGCAGACGGATTTTAACTGTGTTTAATCTCTATATAAATAAATTTTAAAAAGTTAAAATAAGAAAAAATATTTTTACTTTTACAAATATAAGGTTTATAAAATATTTCAACAGGAATTATATATGAGGAGAATAAATGGGACTATCCATGGGAATAGTCGGACTTCCGAATGTCGGAAAATCGACTTTGTTTAATGCATTATTGAAAAAGCAGATAGCAGATGCTTCAAATTATCCTTTTTGCACAATTGCCCCGAATAAAGGCGTTGTTGAAGTTCCGGATGAAAGACTGAAGGTTCTGGCGGAGATGATAAGTGTTAAGAAAATTGTACCGGCCGCGGTTGAATTTGTGGATATAGCAGGACTTGTAAGAGGCGCATCCAAAGGTGAAGGACTTGGCAACCAGTTTCTTGCAAACATAAGGGAAGTAAATGCAATATGCCATGTAGTAAGGCTTTTTGAAGACAAAAGTGTTGCACATGCTGAAACTGATTTAAATCCCGAAAAAGATGCTGAACTTATTAACACCGAACTTATAATGGCGGATCTTCAGACTCTTGAAAAAAGAGAAGCTCCAAAAGGAAGGGCTTCAAAGGAAGATGGCATAATGTGGGAAGCGGTATGTATTTTAAAGTCAGAACTTGAAAAAGGGAAAATGGCGATAGACGTTGAATTAAAAGAAGAACACAAAAATGAAACAAAAAAATTATGTCTGCTTACGGATAAACCTATTATTTATGTTGCAAACATAGGAGAAGAACAGCTTGTTAAAAAAGATAGTCTGGCTAATGATATGAAATTACAGCCTCTTATTGTCTTGTGCGCAAAACTGGAGTCCGAGCTGGCACTGCTTTCACCTGAAGACCAGCAGGAATATCTGAAACAGTATGGGCTGGAGGAACCAGGTCTTGACAGGCTGATAAAAACTGCTTACAGCACCCTGGGGCTGATTTCTTTTTTAACTACGGGGGAGGATGAAACAAGGGCATGGACTATTGAAAAAGGAACGAAAGCACGTGAAGCAGCAGGTGTAATACATTCTGATTTTAAAAAGAATTTTATAAAGGCTGCGGTAATTTCATATGATGATTATGTAAGAATAGGCGGCTGGACAGAGGCAAGATCCCGGGGAAAGGTAAGATTTGAGGGAGCTGACTATATAATAAAAGAAGGAGATGTTGTTGAATTTATGGTAAGGCAATGACCCGGATTTTTTTAAATCAGGGATTTTCGGAATTGCAGTATGCAGCTTTTAATTTAAATATAGTTTTAAAAATCCTGCTTCTTTAGCTATAATATTTCCTTAGTTATAATATTAATGATTTTCTATTAAAAGTCATAATAGCAAGATCAAGTTTCTGTATTGGAAAAAATAAAATAAAGGGGGGAAAATGAGCGAAAAAAAAGTTTTTACTTATGAGCAGGCAAAGGAAATCGGTGAAAAGCTCGGAATAGATTGGAAAAAGTGGGATGTCGAGCAATTCAGGAGAGGCATGGATGTGGAACTTGAACATGGAACCGAAGATCCGAAAACCAATGTAACCAATGATGATCCTTTGCTGACAGGGAAAATTGCTCTTGCCCATTTAAATGAATTTCCTGATTACTACATACGTCTGGATAAAATGGAAGAGGAAGCTGAAGAGTACTGGGAAAACAAATAATCAGAAAACAAAAAATCAGATAGGAGATATGCAATAAATGAAAAAATATGAATGTATTGTTTGCGGATATATTTATGATCCTGAGATAGCTGATACGGATAATGGAATAGAACCGGTTACAAAATTTTCAGATCTTCCCGGAGACTGGGTTTGTCCCGAGTGCGGTGCTGAAAAAGACCAGTTTGAAGAACTGGAGTAAAAAAACAGGATAAAATCAGTTTATAAGACAGTGTCATCTATATAAGAAAATAAAAAAAGAGGTTTTAAACTCCGGCTCTTTAGGGTTTAAGGCCTCTTTTATATTTTGGATTTCAGGGCATTAACAGGACATCCGTTAAGGCAGATGCCGCATAAAACACATTTATTTTTATTGAATTCAATTTCAAAAGTATCTTTATTTATCGAAAGCGCATTGCTGAAACAAAGAGAAATACACACCCCGCAATTAACACACAGTTCTTTATCAAGTATTATCTCCTGGGTTGCTTCTCTTATCTGGACTCCTTCTTTCTTAAAGAAATTTTTGCACTCTTCGATTTTGTCCTTTTCCCCCCTTATTTCAAGAAGCATTTTTCCTTCAAGGTTCGGGGTTATTTCTGCTCTGAGTATATTGAATTCAAGATCAAAGTCCTTGACGACATGATACACTATTGGTTTTGTGACAACGTTTTTTGGAAAATTGAGGATCAGTTTTTCAGCTGTCATCAGACTCCCTCCTCATTTACAATATTCAAAGGCTTGGTGGTGCCGGATGTGGGAATCCGGGAAACAGGAGAAGTTAAAAGGAAATTATTATCTTTTATCCATTTTTTTAAAAGAAAGGAAATTTCTTTTGCTTTTGAATAACTTGAAATAGAGCCTGTCGGCACTTCTTTTTTGTTTATTGTTACTTTGCCTTCCCTTAACTGTCTGTAATTTACTTTTCCAAATGTCGGTTTGCTCCTTCTCTGGACAGAGTAATCCGATACGCTTGCATAAATATCTTCATCTCTGACTTTGAGATATTCAACCATCTCTTCATCGATTACAGGTATCGGGATTCCGACTCCTACAAACATTGTAACTCCGTATCCGGTGAATATGGCGGCTTTTATGAAACGTGGATTCATGTTCTTTAAATCACCTATAAGAGCAAGTGTCCCGGCTCCGCCTACAGGCACTCCGTTAGAAAGCCTTTCTACTTCAGGATTGTGCTGGGTTCCCTGCCATGCCACAAAGCCTGTTGCGCCACCGAGAAAAATCTTTGTTCCTATTCCTATGGTTCTGTAATAAGGATCATTTATCAGCGGACTTAACTGCCCGGCACTTGAATATGTGACATTCCCGAAACGAGGCAGAAGTTTTCCCATATAAGTATAAATTATTTTTCCCGATGAATTTGTTGCAACAGAATAATTCTGATAAGCATTTCTCGGATTAAACAGGTATGCCTGGTTTATCGTGCTTTTATTTATATAAGTATCTATTTCTTTTCTCGGGTAACAGTCCGTTCCATAAGCTGTAGATCTGAGTCTTATATTTTTGCCTGAGATAAGCTCCTCTATGACATGCGCTCCTCCATAAGCCATTCCCTTGCTTTCAGATAATTCTGTCGCTCCGATATATGCATCAACTGCTGCGATACCTGCGTAAGCCGGAACATCGTTGAGCCATACTTTTGTCATTTTTATAGGAGGGTCAGAATGGCCGAAATTAATAAAAGCTCCTGATGAGCACATCGGGCCGAATGTCGCTGTTGTAACAACGTCAACATCCTTTGCGGTTTTTTTTATGCCGTTTTCCCGGACATAATCAATTATTTCTTCTGCAGTTAAAACGACTACACTGCCGCTTTTAATTTTTTCGTTTATTTCTTCAATGGTTTTTGGCATTTCTTCAAATAAAAATTCATAAAATTATTTAATATCTAATATTAAATCATAATTATTAATATTTAAAGATACTTTTAGTCAATAATGAATATTGGGTTTTAATGTTTATAGATTTTTCCCTGGTATTATTATATTATTTTATCAGCAGTTGCTTAGAGTTAATTGCAATGAATTTTTATATAAAAACATTGGTTTTCTGGACTTTATGAAAAAAATTGCATTCTTTTACACAAAAGGCGGAACCGGCAAAACAACTATTTGTTTTAACTACGGTTATTATCTTGCAGATAATAAAAACAAAAGAGTTTTGATGCTTGACTTTGATCCTCAGGTAAACCTGGTTTATTCATTCGGCGGGGATTATAAAAATGATGAGGGCAATAATCTTGAATCGATGCTGCTTAATTTTATAAAAGGCAGAAGCATTCTTCTTGAAGACTACACTATAAAAATAGGAAAAAATTTAACAATTCTTCCGACTTCCAATAATATTTCCGTGATAGACGAATACCTGACGGATCTTCTTGTAAAAAAATCTTTTGAAAAAGGTGTTATGCTGAAATCCATGGAAAGAAATCTCCTTTTGAAAGACATGCTGGATAAAGTGATAAAACCCTGGGAGTTTGACTATGTTCTTATAGACTGCCAGCCCAGTTTTTCTCTTCTGTCAAACACTGCTCTTATCTATGCCGAGAATATCCTGACTGTTCTGAAACCCGAGCCTTATTCGCTTGTTGATATCGATTATATAAAAAGAATAATAAATAATCTAAACAGAAAATATGGTACCAATGTAAGTATTTCCGGTGTGATAATAAATGCATTTGAATCCAGAAAGAAACTTGCATGGGACATTTCAAAAAAGATTGAGGCAAATTTCGGAAAAGAAACCAGGGTTTTCAGGGAGAAAATAAAGTTTTTGGCACAATATCAAAGTTCGATTTTTTTGGGGAAACAACCTGTTTTTAAAATGTATCCGGGCAGCGCTGCCGCAAAGAGTCTGCTCAACCTGTTTGACGAAATAGATAGTATTGTGCTGGATCTGATAAATTACTAAAGTTTTTATTATTTTTTTAAAAAAATTTTTATAACAGATTATATATTTTATATAATCTAAAAATAATATAAAATATATATTAAGCTTAAAAATGTAAAAACAGGGAGGATTCATGAGTTTAGGTGGCAATGCTTTTTCAGCTATTGATCTCGGATCAGAAAATGATTATGAGGGATCAGAGCAATCAAAAACGCTTCTTACCATCAGGGGAGATTCGGCAAAAATTGAAGGAAAACTGATTATTTCCAAATCAATAGAGATCGACTGTGAAGTGCATGGAGAGCTTGTTATAGACGGGCAGATGAAAATACAACAGTCAGGATATGTTAATGCTGATGTAAAAACAATAGATGCAATTGTTACAGGTGTATATGAAGGCAATATGGAAGCGACCGGAACTGTTCAGATAACTGAATCAGGAAAAGTAAACGGCAACATAAAAACTGATTCGCTTATCATTGAAAAGGGTGGAATTTTCAGCGGTAATGTTGTAAGAATTTCTACAAATGGTGAAAAAAAAAATGAGCTGAAAGAAACACATGAAAGTTCAACAGACTATTCTGACAATATAGGTGAGGAAACTGCTGAATCTGAATACGAAGCTCAGGAAGAAAAAGAAGAAGATACTCTGGAATTATAAATAATCAGGAAAATAATTTTAATGTAATCACCGGATCGCTTTAATTAATAAGGATAGTGATGCGTGCCGGTCCCTAATATTTTTAATAGGGTGAACAGGGTTTTGTTAAAAGGCATTTATTAAAGCTTTTTATTATTTAAAAATCAGCCGAGTGGGAAAATGGCATTAAGTCCGAGAATAAAAAATCCTCTTATTTTAAGCATAGTGGCAACGGTATTTCTGGTGCCTGTACTTATCCTTTCCAGATATATTTTCCGGTCTCAGCTTTCATGTGTTCCCGGCGGAATAATCTGGGCAATAATAAGCGTTACAACAGTTATTTATTTTATTATTATTTTTTTGGTTTTTCTTTATTACAGCAGTCTTGGAAGAAAATAATAATTTATTTATAGAAAAGATTTTTGCCAATAAACTTTATACCAACAGAGATATTTACAGGATTCGTGTAGCAAGAAAAGCAGAATTTGCCTGGAAAGTCTCATATAAATATTCAGATCTTTTTATTTCAAGCAGCAGGGATATTTCATCTTTTATTCCCGGGAAGATAATTGATTTCTATAATATTATTGAGAAAGAAATAAAAGAAAACCCTGATTTTGAAAAATCACTTGTACCTCTGAAAAACGCTTCCTGCAGCAACCGGCTTCTTGCCGAAATGAATGAAGCTTCAAGGATTTTTAATGTAGGCCCCATGGCAGCGGTTGCAGGCTCTCTGTGCGAATTCATAAGCAGAGATATACAGAAAGATACCAGATACCTGATAATTGAAAATGGCGGCGATGTTTTTGTTAAAAGCAATAAAGATATTGTATTATCCGTATTCTTAAAAAATAATTATTTCAAAAACGGGTTAAAATTAAAAATTGACAAAAAACTGTTGCCATGCGGTATTGCCTCTTCTTCCGGAACGTTCGGACACTCATTAAGTCTTGGCAGATGCGATATTGCATTGGTTGTAGCAAGAAATGCTGTTATTGCAGATGCAGCTGCCACAGCATTTGCCAATTCGGTAAAAAGCAAGACAGATCTGGAAGAGGCTGTTAACCGGATGAAAGACAGGGAAGGGATATTCGGTCTTCTGGCTGTAAAAGAGGAGATGCTTGCAATATACGGGCAAATAAGCCTTATATGACTTCCGAAAGTGCAGATATATCCGGCATCGGCAGAGGTTTATTACATCAGGAGATTGCTTTTAAGATGGTTTTCCGGTATTTTGTCCTGTGGTTTTTGCTGGGTAAAAGACGTGCCGGTATTTTCAGACAAAGGAGTCTTATTTTCTTCCTGCTGTTTTATTTCAAATATCTTCTGATCTTCAGAAATAGCACTTTCACCTTTGAATACCCCACCTTTTTCAATTGTAAACATTGCATCTTTCTGAGTAAGATTACCGGTAAATTTTCCTGTTGATGTTATTTCAACTTCTCCGGATGCAATCATATTGCCTTTAAAACTACCGGCAATGGTAGCATCTTTGGTTTTGATTCTTGCTTCAACCTCTCCTTCTTTTCCTATTATCAGTTCTTTTTCAGCAGTAATTTCACCAACTACTTTTCCATCTATCCTTGTTACGCCGGGAGAAAAGAGACTTCCGTTTATAACCACGCCTTCACCTATAATAGTGAGAGTCTTGTTATTGTTTGTCATAGAATCAACATTTTTTTTTGAGAACATTTTTTCACCTTATCTTAAACTTGGTATATAATCTCAGGGCTAATAATAAAATATTAAAACACAACAAGCAAAATTAAAAACTTGAAAGGACAGATAAAAATTATAACATTATTTTTTATAAATTGTTAATTATAAAAAATACCGGCTATCCCATCTATTATAATAAATTGATAACTTAAAGTTTTAATTTGAATATAAAAATATTAATATAATGATATTTGATTTTAAAAATAGTTAAAATCATTAAAAAAACAAATTAAAATAATCTTCGGGAATACTTAAATGGTAAATAAATTTAAGAAAACACATACCCCATTCAAAGTTTCGCTTTTGTCAAAAATAGGGATAATCCTTCTGGCAATAACAATCATATCCGGTTTTTCCTGCAGCTATGCGGGAGTGTCGGGAATCGGGAAAGAAAATGCGGAAGAGACACAGGGGATCCGGACACCTGATGGAATACTGTCTGATGACGGAAAAGGAGGATCCGGGGCAGACGATACTGTGGAACCGGAAAAAGAAGTAATAGTTGTAAGATTAAGCAGATTTATCCCGGAGTTCATTTCCGCCGTATTAAAGCACAAGGCAAGAGAATTATTCGGAGAAGTTATTTTTATAGATGAGGAAACCAAACCTGAAGAAACTTCTCCTGTATCAGGAGGCGGGCGGAAACAAGCAGAGATAATTGCTGATATCGCAAAAAATGATGAAAGCCTGAATAATTATATTGTTTTATGCGCAGTAAGCAATTTTTTTTCATCAAGGGATAATATTGAATTTGAAGAAATTGAAGGCCTGCTAACCGGTTCAGACGATACAGATAATAATAAAGACGATGCAGATAATAATAAAGACAATACAGATAATAATACAGAAAACCAGAAGAACGGGAAAAATCGGGACTTAAATACATCCGATGAAGCAAAGTTATATATTTCTAATGATATAGGAAATATTTTTAAGAAGTTTTATGGTGAAATCGTTAATGAAAATGTAGTTTTTGCTGACACATGGGATATTGTAAATGAAATATCACAAAATACCGAAGCCATCGCTCTTATTGCTTTTGACAATCTTGAAAAGGATTTAAAGGTTTTAAACGTTAACGGAAAATCAATTTTCAGCAAAGAATTCTCTTACTCTGATTATCCATTATCTTTTTCAGTAAGTTTTAATTGTGAAAAAGAAGACCATGCCCTAAAGCTTAAGGAAGATTTTGAAGAAGATTATTACTCAAATATGGATCCGGAAAAGCTTGCTACTGTTAATATGACCGGTGTCACCGCTCTTGTGAGAGGGGTTGCAAACAGAATGGACAAAAAAGGGATTTTGTATCCTGCAGAAAAAATAGCCGAGACGCTGAAAGATGCCGATATAACTCATATAAGCAATGAAATATCATTTAAAGAAAACTGTAATGCCGGCCAAAGCGGAACAGTATTCTGCAGCAAACCGGAATATATAGAGCTTCTAAGATTTGTCGGCACAGATATAGTGGAGCTTACCGGCAACCATTTGAATGATTATAGTTCCAGGCATCTTGAAACTACTATAAAGATGTATGATGAAGAAGGATGGAAGTATTTCGGAGGAGGCATGAACCTCAACCAGTCAAAGCGTCCGGCTTTATTTGAAATAAATGGCAACAAAATAGCTTTTCTTGGGTTTAACTATTTCGGCCCCTCTTATGACTGGGCTACAGAAACACAGGCAGGCTCAGCTCCCCCTGACGATCTTTTTTATATTGCGGAGATAAACAGACTGAAGGATGCAGGATATAATGTGATATTTACTTTTCAGTATGAAGAAGCATACCAGTACTCCCCTCTTGCCTATCAGATTGATGATTTCAGGGTTATGAGAGATGCCGGAGCCGATATTGTAAGCGGAAGCCAGGCGCATCATCCGATGGGACTTGAATTAGACAGCAAAGGCCTGATTTGTTATGGCCTTGGAAATCTCTTTTTTGACCAGATGCAGTCCCTCGGCACAAGACAGGGATTTATTGCAAAGCATATATTTTATGATAACAAACATATAAGTACTCAGATAATTCCGACCTTAATCGAAGATTATTGTCAGCCAAGACTTATGGATGATTCAGAAAGAGAGGACTTTTTAAAGATCATATATAATAAAAGCATAAAATCTTAAAGTCAGAATATCGGAAATTATTGATAAAGGAATTTGAAAAGGACAGGGGCCAGGCCCGGGTAGCCCGAACAGTATATGAAAAAACAATTATCAAAAAAATTCATATTAATGATTATCCTGGTATTTTTTACTATATTCTCGCTAATATCCTGCCAGCAGGTAAAAACCATTCTTGACGGCGTAAGGAGATCAGATGGTAAATCAGTGAAAAATGAATCACTGGATGATTTAAATGAAGATAACGGTTCACAGGATAATACAAAAGAAAATCCGGAACTGCCGGAAAATAAAAAGAGCGATTCCGAAAATGACATAAAGGAAATAAGCTATTATATATCCGAGCTGATTCCGGATGAAATATGCTTCCTGATTTCTGATAATATTGTCAAAGCCTCTGCAAAATCGGAAGAAGTTAAGGTCAGGCAAATAAAAAATAAAGATGAAGCAGAAGAAGCTTTCTGCAGAATTGATTTTAACAGTTATAAAGAAAAAACCGTAAATAAAATAGGCAACTATGTTCTTGCTTTTGTAAGCGGGTTCTATAATTGTAACGATAATATAATTTTTGATGATTTTTTAAAGTTCTGGAATGGTGAAGCTCCCGCTGTTTTGGAAATTACTGATTCATCTGAAAATCCGGAAATGATACTTGATGACAGTGTCTACAAAATACTTGTAAAAGTATTCGGGGAATTTAAAGGCAGCAATCTTAAGATAGTTTCAGACCGGAAAGAAATTTCTAAAATTCTGTCAAACAGCAAAAATACTTTCTCAATAATCCCGTTTGAAAATATTGAAAAAGAATTCAAGGTATTTGAAATTGATTCTCTTTCGGTTTTTGATAAAAAAGAAGATAGCTCCGGGGATTATCCACTGGAACTTGAAATAACAGCAGACGGGAACGAAGATAATGATTTGAAAAATATATCAGATAATATTGATTATGAATCAATCACCAATAAAGAAGAGGGTAATTTAACTACTTTGATGATGACAGGATGCACGGCGCTTGTAAGGGGAACGGCTTCCAGAATGGAACAGAAAGGAGTTACTTATCCGGGAGAAAAAATTGCAGAAACTTTAAAAAGTGCTGATATAACGCATATAAGCAATGAAATAACCTTTGTCGAAGGTAATCCGCGCGACAAGGAGGACAAGATTGTATTCAGCAGCGACCCGAAATATATTGAGCTTCTTCGATTTGTAGGTACGGATGTTGTGGAACTTACGGGCAATCATATGAATGATTATGGCCCGAAATGGATGGTGTTTACGCTTGAAATATATGAAAAAGAAGGATGGCAGTTTTTTGCAGGAGGAAGAAATCTTCAGGAATCCTACAAACCGGCCAAATTTGAAGTAAATGGCAATAAAATTGCATTTCTGGGATGCAATCAGTTCGGCCCTCAGTCTTACTGGGCAACGGAAGATAAAGCCGGAGCAGCTCCTCCCAATTATGATGATTATGAAGAAATAATAACCGAATTAAAAAAAGATGGCTATATAGTTATATTTACTTTTGCCCACCAGGAAATTTATGATTATGCTCCTTCTGCAGGCCAGATTACAGATTTCAGAAGAATGGCGGATGCAGGTGCCGATATAATTAGCGGCAGTCAGGCTCATCATCCCCAGGCAATAGAGTTTTATAATAAAAGCCTTATATTTTATGGCCTCGGAAATCTTTTTTTTGACCAGATGTATAATACTGAAGTCAGGCAGGGAATGATAACAAAGCACATATTTTATAAAGGCAGACACATTAATACAGTTATAATCACTACGATGCTTGAAGACTACTGCCAGCCAAGGCTGACGGATGAAGCTGAAAGGTATGACATACTTTATAATGTTTTTAAAGCAAGCGATTTAAAAAAGCAGGAAAAATAAAAGCAATGTCTTATCTTTTCAATAAAAAGTCGGATGACAAAGAAGAAGAGAAAGAAAAAAGAGGCGATAATCCTGTAAATTCTTTTTTTGTCCTTTTTGCGGCAGGATTTTATTTTGACTATAAGCTGCTTATACCATCAGCAATAAAATGGGACTGAACCGCTGTTGCAATACAATCACACGAGATAGCTCTAGGGGTGTGCAACAATCGGAGATAACCGTGTGCATGCTCAATTGAACACGGATTGCGTTAGACAAACAGGAGTAGCCTATGTAAATCAAGTCACATCCGTGTATTATACCCGCAGATGATCCAGACAGTTTAAGGGCACTCGACCTTTATTATCTTCGATACGGAACTGTTTCTCCTGTGTCAACCTGCTGAGTTAAATTACCTGCTGCATTGAAGTTATAACGGAACACTTTGCAGGTCCCACCAATTGTAAATGAGCTGGTGGCGGGAGAGGAGAAGGTCGATGTGATACTCTCTACATCCCATGCCAATTGTCCTGCATCATTGACGGACAACTTGCCGCCCAATGAGCCTTTCACGGAATAAAATGTCTTCGTCGTTCCATCTAACGGGTCACATAGGAGCAGAACCGCTGTATAGTTATCGCGTACGACCGGCGTGAGTTCCTCGCTTGAAATATCCCACCCGCTATTCTCCTTTGAAAACACAAAATCTAGAACACCGGCAATTTCGTGTCGTCCGCCCTCGTCAGTCTGCTTAGGAACAGCGTATGAGGACAAATATACCTGCCCTCCGAACTCCACCATATCAGTGAGATAGTATTCGCAGTCGTCGCCTTCATAAGTAAAGCTTTCGAGTACGTTGCCTTCGCGATCCAGCTTAAATAGCAGTGCTGTATCGCGAGATAGCCGGTTTCCGACCTGTACGATGTAACCATCGCCCAGACGAGCGGCGTTCCAGACACCCAGGTTTCCCACGTCGGTCTTTTTGAAACTCAATTCATTCCCGTCCATGTCGTAGCAACTGAGACAAAGACACTTAAGGTCGCCTCGGCTGATAACAGCCCAAGTGTCGTCACCGTTACTCAACACAGCCGCAATATATTCATTACTAAAACCGTGATTGAGAAGACGCGTCCACATCACCGTTCCTTCATCGTCTACTCGAGCGAACCAGCCGTACGACAAAACTTTGCTCCAACCCCATACAGCCGTACCGTCGGCAGTATAGGCACTGTCTTCAATATAGGTATCCGTGAAATCCACAGTCCAAAGCAATTTACCGTCCCGGAAGCATTCCAGTATGCTTTTGTCAAATACTTCAGTTTCTGATTCTTCATTCATCTTGTATCGATAATCTGTACGGTAGCTGATTCCGGTTTGAGGCAGCGAGTTCATCCAGACGTTTCTATCCCACAGCGCGGCCAGCTCTTCAGGGGTGGGCTCGTCCTGTTGAATCTCCAATCCGGGTATCGCTTGCTGAATCACCTCGGCTGTCTTTCCGTAGGTAAAACGCTGAGTCGTAATGTCCCGGTAGACAGCTTTAACATCTGAACGGCTCAGGCCATCTGTGGATAGGCCATTTGATTCAAAAAAGGTTACCGCCGCATTGTATTCTTTCACCTCAACAGCCAAGGCAACAGCTGTCGACCCAATAACAATGAACAACGCCAAACAAGCTGCCACAATGTTCCATCTGATCCTGCGTGTTTGTTTTTCCGCCGTTATTTCATGCGAGGCGTGCTCATCATGAACCTTGTCAACGGTATATATGGTTGCTTCATCTATATATTTCTCATCAATTGTGCTGATGATTTCAGAAATCTTTTCTTTTTTCATAGGAACACCCCTTCCTTAATCAAATATTTCTTTAAGTTTTTCCGAATTCGGTAAAGACGAACCGATACGTTGTGTTTACTTATGTGAAAAAGATTTGCGATATCTTCAATTGAGCTGGCATGTCAGTAGCGCCTGACAAACATTTCGGCAGAAAGCCAAATCATAAATATTCCAAAACCTATACAAAGCCTATGTGCTTCCAGTCAAACAAAAAGCACCAATAGATGACTAGCAGTGCTTTCAGTTTAACTCCCAAGTCAGGACTCAAACCTTGAACCTACAATAAGAGTGAGCAAATATTGAAAAACGGTTAATAGCTATGATAGTGCAAAAGCATAAAATACATAACATATTTCTATCTGCCGAATTGCTCTTCACTGAATACCGTTGCTGAAAAAATATATATCTCGCAGTTTTTTTCTTTCCAGCATAATTCTGGAAGACCGGCTTTTCTGCATGTTTGTCCAAGAAATTCCACCGTGTCCCAGTTATAGTCCGCTGCAACCTGAGGCAGAAGAAGACCCTGATGAAAACCTTTTTTTATGAAAAGACCATGTCTGCCAACCTCAATCTGGCTTGTATCGTTTATCAGGATAAATGGTGATAAAACAGATATCTCTATTTCAATATCATCAATTTCATTTTTGCTTACCGGATAAAATCTTGGATCACTCAAAGCGGCTTCTCTTGCCATCTTTCTGACTGTTTCCCATAATGGCGCTGAAGCTCTTATATTGCCTATGCATCCCCTTAAATTTCCTGATATTGAAAGAGTCACGAAAGCACCGCATTTTTCATTAAGAACGGAATCGGAGACATCCGGATATGAGACATTTGTTTTTAGCACCGAAGAGACCAGTGATTTTCTTGCAATTTCCAGAAGAAGTTTCTTCCGGCTGTCGTTCAGCTCCATGCTTGTTAAATCATTTTCGTCTGCCGTATTTTCGGATTCATTCTCATTCCGGGATTTTTCACCGGGATTATCTGAAAGCCGGCTTGTTTTTTCAGTAAAAATAGCAGCGGAGAGATAGCCAACTACCGCCTGTTTTTCTCCGGAGACATCTCCTGAATTCTGATATTTAAGAATAACAGCTTTGTTCGCTCCCATTTTTTTTGCAGCCATCATTGCAGCTATTACAGGTCCGCCACCACACATCTCAATATTATTTTTTAAAAATTCATTTTCCAGATTGTCTATATCAAACTCGGAAACAAGTTTTTCAACCTCTTTATCCAGTGCCAGTGCTTCTCCATACTGATGGTAATGTGAAAGATCTGTGGAAGCTATTATAAGAATGTTCTGGTTTGCAAAAATATCCCCTACCGCTTTCCCGATGCACTCGATATTTTTCTTGTTCTGGGCTCCGATAACAACGGGAATAAATCTGAAATCTTTATAAATATATTGCAGAAATGGTAGCTGGACTTCTACACTGTGTTCATTATAGTGTCCGTGTTCCGAAAACTTTATATTTTTATCATAATCTGCCAAAAGCCGGGATCTTTCTTTATCTATATTGATTTTTCCAAAAGGTGTGTTGTAAGCATCTCCGTCATATACAGATATGAAATCAAAATATTCTGAATGAGAAGGGGAGATTATTATAATACTGTCGTATTTTTTGTCCTCAATCTGCTTGTAAGAAAATGCTGCCACCTGACCAGAATAAATATAACCGGCATGAGGACAGATGATGGCTTTAATATCTTTTAAATTATGATTTTTTGCATTTTTAAGAAAATCTTCTATCTGCAGTCTCAGGACGTATGGATCATTTGAATAAAAAGAACCTGCAACTATGCTTTCCCTTATTTTTTCATATCTGTTCATCTTATCCCCTCCGATGAGGATTTATTAATATTAGCTGAAAGTAAAAGCTTTTAAGATAAATTATAGCATGAAAGACAGATAAGGTTTTATAGTCTTGCAATTTAGATTTAATAATATTTAGCTTGGAGAATGAGTGTTAACTGTAAACACCAGGCTTAGATAGTACAAATAAATATAATTAAAAACTAATTTTCAGGCTATTGTCTTTACCGGTTTGTATTGCCGAAAAAGAATGATTTGATTCTTAGGATTTCTATTAAACAGGGGGAAGAATTTATCCTTGACAATATATCCTCAGATTAAGATAATATTTAAGCAATTTGAATTGGAAGCATTTTTTAATGTTTTGCTGGTGTAGCTCAATTGGTAGAGCAGCTGACTTGTAATCAGCAGGTTGGAGGTTCAAGTCCCCTCGCCAGCTCCATTGTGGAGGGATGCCCGAGTGGCCAAAGGGAGCAGACTGTAAATCTGCCGGCAGACGCCTTCATAGGTTCAAATCCTATTCCCTCCACCATTTTGTTTGCAGGCTTGTTTTATTTAAAACAAATAATCAGTGAAACTGCTTATAGAAATTTAATAGAGAATATATTTCCCAAATCTTCTGTTGGAAAAAATTTTTTAAAGCCCACGTAGCTCAGTTGGTAGAGCGTTTCCTTGGTAAGGAAAAGGTCACCGGTTCAATTCCGGTCGCGGGCTCCACTCCGGGTAGCAGCGAGTAGCCCTGAAGGAAGCTTATAAAAATCTAAAAGCACTTTTCTACTATCGGGATCCACAACTATTTGCTTCAAAAAAGAAATTATTGCATTATGTTTTTCTTCATAATCTCCATTTCTTATTCTGAATTTAGGTGCAATAATCCTATAATCTTCTTTTATGTTTTTGCCAATATATGCTCTGCCGATAGAAGTTGCACATAGATCTGCAATTTGTAGTCCACAAACGTTTTTCTTTTTATTTAAGAATTGAAAATCTAAGAATTTTTCCTAATATCTGCTCCGATTTCTTCTTGCGAGAGTGGAACATCATAATTGTCTTTATTAAAATCAAGTGTATTCAGCTTTCCTGACGATCTTCTGTTTCCACACTCTTTAAAGTATTCAGGTTGAACATTTAAAGCTTTTGAGATTTTATCAATTACCGCATCTCTTGGCGGCAATAATTTCTTTTTTATAAAATCATTTATGTAGGTTGCCGAAGAACTTATTTTATTTGCCATCTGTCCATAAGGTAAACTATAAAGACAAGGCAAGTTGAATGGGAGAAATCAAAATTAACGAAAAATATATAAAAGAAAAGATAAGTAAAGTTATTGAAAACAGGATTAGCCTTTCAATTTTAAAAATTGTAGACGAAACGCTGGA
>DUQM01000053.1 GCA_012837825.1 Actinomycetota bacterium
CGCAAGTGCAGTCGTTTATGATAAGCAGGCGACAAAAGAGCTTTTTGAAACAATAAAAGAACAATAAAAATGCCTGTATAGGCTATGTTGACAATTAAAAAATTAGCAGATAATATATTATTCTGTTTTTATAGCTCTCTTAGAAATTCATGCGGAAGTGGCTCAGTTGGTAGAGCATCACCTTGCCAAGGTGAGGGTCGCGGGTTCGAGTCCCGTCTTCCGCTCCATATTATCCATATTATATCTTTAAATTTCATTCTGATTTTCTCTTATATGATTTTTATGTCCTAAAATATTGATTTTAAATTTTCATGTATTAATATTACTTAATAACTTTTTCAATGTTAATATAATAGTATTGTAAAAAAGCAAAGAGGAAAAATGTTTGATATTTATTTCGAGAACATAGGCACGGCTCAGAGCAGCGGAACCGAAACCATATATGAACTTTTAGCCTGCCTGGACAAACCCTCAGCAAAGAAAGCTGTAATTGTAAAAATCAATGCAGATGACAGTGCGAAACCGTGTTTTGCGGATCTTAATTTTGTGCCGGAAAAAAGTCTTAAGGTTTCAGTACTGTTTCAGGATGATGAAAAATCAATTGAAACATTAAATCATAGCACTTCTCACATAATGGCAAGTGCTATTTCAAAAATATACCCTGAAGCAAAATTCGCCATAGGTCCTTCCATAAAAGACGGGTTTTATTATGATTTTGATATTGATGAAAACATCTCATTAAATGATCTTAAAAATATTGAAAATGAAATGAAAAAAATCATTTCTTCAAATACTGTGTTCCAAAAGGAAATCATATCAAAAAAACAGGCTCTGGAGATGTTCAGCGATAATTCTTACAAAACAGAGATAATAAATGAACTTGAAGATGAGAATATAAGCATATACAGAACCGGAGATTTCGTAGATCTTTGTTCGGGACCTCATATTACAAATACCAGTAAAGTTACTGCGTTTAAATTACTGAGCGTTGCAGGCGCTTACTGGAGAGGCAGTGAAGAAAATAAAATGCTTGTGAGGATATACGGAGCAGCATTTTTTTCCAAGGAGGATCTGAAAAAATATCTGGACAGACTTGAAAGAGCAAAGTTAAGCGACCATAGAAAAATAGGCAGGGATCTTGACCTTTTTAGTTTTCATGACGAGGCTCCGGGCTTTCCGTTCTGGCATCCAAAGGGTGCAATATTGATAAACACGGTGACAGACTACTGGAGAGAAGTACATATTAAAAGTGGCTACAGGGAAATACGGACACCCATAATTCTTAATAATGAATTGTGGAAAACTTCCGGACACTGGGATCATTATAAAGACAATATGTATTTTATAAATATAGAGGATTCTGATTATGCCGTAAAACCCATGAATTGCCCTGGTGCAATTCTTGTATATAAAACACATCAGCACTCCTATAAAGAATTTCCCCTGAGATATGCTGAACTCGGACTTGTCCATAGGCACGAAAAATCAGGAGTCCTTCACGGTCTTTTCCGTGTAAGGAATTTTACGCAGGATGATGCCCATATATTCACTACCGGCGAATATCTTGGCTCAGAAATAACAAATGTGATAAAAATGATAAATGATATTTATGAAGTATTCGGCTTTAAGGATTATCATCTTGAACTTTCAACCCGTCCTGATGACAGAATAGGTACTGATGAAATGTGGGATGAGGCAGAACTTCAGCTTGAAAAAGCCATGAAAAAAAATGGGCTGGATTATAAAATAAATCCGGGTGACGGTGCTTTTTATGGTCCAAAAATTGACTTTCACATAAAAGATGCTCTTGACAGAACATGGCAGTGCGCAACAATACAGCTGGATTTTGCCATGCCTGAACTTTTTGATCTTTATTATATGGGCGAAGATAACCAGAAACACAGACCTATAATGCTTCACAGAGTGGTTCTGGGCAGCCTTGAACGCTTTATAGGAATACTTATTGAGAATTATTCGGGAAATCTGCCATTATGGCTTGCACCTGTGCAGGTAATGATCCTGCCCATATCAGATAAAGTTTCGGAATATGCAGGAGATATATTTAATAGCTTAAGAGAGGAGGGGTTGAGAGTAGAAATCGATAGCAGGATAGAGTCTCTTGATAAAAAAATAAGAAACGCAGAACTTAGCAAAATACCTGCTATGATAATAATTGGAGAAAAAGAAAAAGAAGCAGGTACTGTTTCGCTGAGAAAAAAATCGGGGGGCGATATAAGAGATATCAGGCTTGAAGAACTTATATGTATGATTTCAGAAAATATTGCTGAAAGAAAAACTTCTTTCTGAAACTTGCGTCTAAAAGACGTGAATCTGTAAGTAATTTTTTAAAAAAATGGTATAATCCATTTATTATTTACTTAAGGGACTTATATTTTTATTTATCTTTTAACTTTTGAGGTGAAAAATGACATTAAAAGAAAAAATCAGACTTAAATCAACAACTGCTGCCATAAAGGGAGCTCTCAAGGTGCTTCCCAAGATTTCAGATGAAAAATGGCTAAGCATTGTTAGGGGAAGAATGTATAAGCTGAAAAAACAGGAAGAAAGAGATTTTATGGAAAATCTTCTTGTAAATTTAAAAAAGAAAGTCGTGAATGTATCTCCGCAGGCAAGGGAAAAAATAATAATGAACCTTGTAAATAATGCCATGATACAGGGGCAGCCCAGAAGAGCTGCTTTTGCCAAAAAACATGGTATTAATCCGCCAAACCATGTTGTTATAAGTCCGACAATGATATGTGATCTTAAATGTTTCGGATGCTATGCATGGCAGTATTCAAAGAAAAACGACCTTCCCTATGATGTATGCAACAGAATAATTGATGAAGCAAATGCCATGGGTATATACTTCTTTGTAATAACAGGCGGGGAACCTTTTATGTGGGATCATCTTTATGATTTTCTTGAAAGACATAATGATTCTTTCTTCCAGATATATACAAACGGGCAGCATATTGATGAGGAAGTAGCCAAAAAACTGGCTGAGCTCGGCAATGCAGTTCCATGCATAAGCCTTGAAGGATTCAAGGATGCAACTGACGCAAGGAGAGGTGAAGGAGCATGGGACAGAATAATGAATGCTTATGATGTTTTAAGAAAGCACGGCGTTATATACGGATTTTCAATTACTGCCACGAGTAAAAATAGCGAGCTTATCGTAAGCGATGAATTTATTGATCTTCTTGTGGAAAAAGGCGTGTTTGTGGGCTGGTATTTCAACTATATCCCTATTGGAAAAGAACCCGATATGAGTCTTATGCCTACGCCTGAACAGAGAGATTACAGAAGAAAGAGAATTCTTGAAATAAGAAGAAAAAAACACATGGTAGTTGCAGATTTCTGGAATGACGGCAATCTTGTTAACGGATGTATGGCAGGCGGCAAGAATTACCTGCATATTAATGTAAACGGAGATGTGGAACCGTGCGTGTTTGTTCACTTTGCAGCTGATAATATAAAGGAAAAGAGCCTTGAAGAGATAATCACATCACCTTTCTTTATGGCATTCAGAAAAAGACAGCCTTATTCAGACAACCTGTTAAGGCCGTGCACTATCATAGATAATCCTCAGATGCTGAGGGATATTGTTGCAGAAGGCGGGGCGCATCCCACACATGAAGGGGCAGAAACAATACTGACTACTCTTGCAAAACCGCTTGATGATTACGCTGCTGCCTGGAAATGCTGTGCAGACAAAGCATGGGAAGAAGAATACGACCGTTATACAGAATCAGGCCAAAGAGTGGCAGGTTAAGAAGATATTTCATTTCGGAATATTGTTTATTTTTTCAAGTCAGAATACCTTTATAGAGGTATTCTGACTTTTTAATAGACAAATGCCAAAAATATTTGTATAATCCGTTTTTAAATAAAATATAATATTAAATATTTTAAATTAAAGTAGAAATCATCTATTTCTCACCATACGGCGGCTTTTGTCAGCTTATTGGTTATAAGTTTTAAAATAGACAGTAGATGATTTTTGCTGTCTATTTTTTTTTAAAAAAATAGTGGAGGGAAGGTTAGATAATTAAGAAAATACGTATAAATGATCAGATCAGGGTACCAAAAGTAAGACTTATTTCTGAAGAAGGAGAACAGATAGGCGTCGTTCCTGTTGAAAAAGCTTTAACAATGGCAAATGCAGCGGATCTTGATCTTGTTGAAGTTGCTCCGGATGCGGATCCACCGGTATGCAGGATTATGGATTATGGAAAATACAGATATAAGATGGAAATAAGCGAGAAAGAAAGAAAGAAAAAGCAGTCTCAGATAACTGTAAAGGAGATTAAGATAAGGCCTAAAATAGATAAAAATGATTTCAGCATCAAAGAAAAGCACATTGAGAAGTTTCTTAAAGAAGGACATAAGGTAAAAATAACCATAAACTTCAGAGGAAGAGAAATCATTCACAAAGAAATCGGAGAGAATCTTGCATCAAAAATAATTGAAGATCTGGATGGAAAATTCGTGCTTGAGCAGGCTCCCAAGCTTGAAGGGTTCAATATTACCATGGTTCTGAATCCTTTATAAAAATTTCTTAGAAAAGATTTTAATATTTTTTAGTTTTTAAATATTTCTGATAAATTCGGATAATTATTGAATGGAGGAACAGTAATGCCAAAGATAAAAACAAACAAGGCTGCAGCCAAAAGGTTCAGGGTAACCGGCAGCGGCAAAGTAATGAGGGTAAAAGCATATAAGAGCCATATACTTACAAAAAAAAGCGCAGAAAGAAAAAGAAGACTGAGCCAGCCTGAAAATCTTTATAAGGGCGATAAGAAAAGAATAAAAAAATTACTTGGAATATAGTCAAACATTATTATTAAATTTAAAGCAAATACTTTTAAAGAAGGTGTCATAAATGGCGAGAATAAAAAGAGGAATTATAAAAAAACAAAAGCATAAAAAAGTTCTTGAGCAGACAAAAGGATATTATGGCCTGAGAGGAAGCGCATACAGGATTGCAAAAGAACAACTAATGAAATCATTAAGTTTTAATTACATTGGCAGAAAAAACAAAAAAAGAGATTTCAGGAGATTGTGGATTGCAAGAATTAATATAGCTGCAAGGTCAAATGGTCTTTCTTATAATGCCTTTATAAATGGTCTAAAGAAAGCAAATGTGGACATTAACAGAAAAATGCTTTCAGATATTGCAGTTAATGATGAAGCAGCGTTTAAAAAACTTGTGGAAACTGCCAAAGCCCAGATTAAAGCTTAAATTTATCTGGGAAAAGCGAAGAATATGATTATTTATAAAATAAATTATACATTAAATTAAAAATCCTTATTGGATTATTACTGATAAGTTTATTATGGAAGAAAACATCAATGCATTAAAAAGCGTTCTTGATAAAGAGTATAAAGATTTTGAATCTATGGTTGAAAAAGCACAGACTTTATCGGAGCTTGATAATATAGAGAACAGGTTTCTTGGGAAAAAAAGCCTTGTATCAGAGCATCTTAAAAATATGAGAACCCTGTCGGGGGAATTCAGACCTGTTGCGGGAAAGATTATCAATGAAACCCGTAAAAAAATAAGCGAAAAGATATCTTTTGTCAGGGAAGAAATATCCATGCTTGAATTTGACAGGAAACTGAGGAATGAAAAAACAGATATCACTCTTCCCGGCAGAAAAGCAAAGAAAGGTTCAAAAAATATAATATCCCGGACAATAGAAGAGATTGAAATGTTTTTTATAGGTCTTGGCTATGAAATTGCGGAAGGACCCGAAATTGAAACGGATTATTATAATTTTGAGGCGCTCAATCATCCTCCTGACCATCCGGCAAGGTCTCTTCATGATACTTTTTTTATAGACGATAATATTCTTCTGAGGACGCACACATCGCCGGTGCAGATAAGGTATATGGAAAAACATAAACCCCCGGTTTATGTTATAGCGCCCGGCAAAACCTACCGGAAAGATTATGATGTGACACATACTCCCATGTTTACCCAGATAGAGGGTCTTGCAGTGGATAAAGGAATAAATTTTGGTAATTTCAAATGGACGCTTGAGGCTTTTATCCATGCGATTTTTGGCCGGGACAGAAAAATTCGTTTTCGCCCGCACTATTTTCCTTTTACTGAACCAAGCGCAGAGGTAGATGTTTCATGCAATATGTGTAAAGGCTCAGGATGCAGAATATGCAGCTATAGCGGGTGGCTGGAAATACTGGGTGCAGGGATGGTCGATCCCAGTCTTTACAAGTTTGTCGGTTATGATGCAGAAGAAGTTAATGGCTTTGCATTTGGTGTGGGAATTGAAAGAATTGCGATGCTGAAATATGGAATAAATGATTTAAGAATGTTTTTTGATAATGATCTGAGATTTTTAAATCAGTTTTAAATCAACAGGAGTCTTGATAAATTGAAAATAACTTATAACTGGCTGAAAGAATTTATTGAAGATCTTGGCAATATTGCCCCGTCAGAAATTGCCAAAAAGCTGACCATGTCCGGTACTGAAGTAAAAAAAGTCGTTTATATCGGTGAAAATTTTAAAAACCTTGTAACAGGCAGGATTCTGAGTTTTGAGAAACATCCCAATGCTGACAAGCTTTCATTATGTAATGTGGATATAGGTCAGAGTCTGCTAAGCATAGTTTGCGGAGCAAAAAATTTTAAAGATAATGATATGGTGGTTGTTGCTCTTGAAGGTGCCAGGATACAGGATTTTGTAATTAAAAAAAGTAAGATAAGAGGCATATTTTCAGAAGGAATGATGTGCTCTGAAAAAGAGCTTGGAATTTCTGATGAATCTGATGGCATAATGATACTGGACGACAGTTTTACTGTCGGAAAGGATTTTGCAAGCCAGGCAGGCCTTGATGACTGGGTTTTTGAATTGGAAATAACTCCCAACAGGCCGGACTGCCTGAGCGTGTTTGGAATTGCAAGAGAGATATCGGCTCTGACAGGGTTGAGGCTTAAAGAGCCTGATTATGATTCAGTGTATTCTGCAAGAAAAGACAGAGAATTTGTCATTGAAATTGAGGATTATAATCTATGTCCGAGATATTCTGCCAAAATATTTAAAATCGATGATTATGCCTGTACGCCTTTATGGATGAAAAACAGACTGATGCATTGTGATATAAGATCGGTAAGCATGCTTGTAGATCTTACAAATTATGTAATGCTGGAATACGGCCAGCCTGTACATGCTTTTGATTTGAATAAATTAAGTTCAGGAAAAATTATAATAAGAAAAGCGGAAAAAGAAGAGAAGCTCCTGCTGATCGATGGCCTGGAAAGAAATCTTTATGAAGATGATATTGTTATTGCCGATGAAAACGGACCTGTTGCTCTTGCAGGAATTATGGGCGGGAAAGACACTGAAATAGGCAGCGATACCAGAGAAATGCTTCTTGAATCTGCCAATTTCAATGGTGTTTCCATAATGAAGACTTCAAAGAGGATAGGTTTAAGAAGTGAAGCATCAAACAGATTTGAAAAAAAGCTTGATCCTGAGAATACAATAAATGCAATTGGGAAGTTTGAGGAGCTGCTCAGCAGTATATGCAATATAAAAACTGATAATACTTTTTATGATAATTATGCAGATTTAAATAGAAAAAGAAGTATTGAGCTAAGAACAGCCAGGTTAAATAAATTTCTTGGAACAGACATCAAAACAGAAAAGATCTCTGAAATACTTAATCTTCTGGGCTTTAAAAACAGGATAGATAAACAATTGGTAAAGACGGACATCCCGTCTTTCAGATATGAAGACATCGAAAGAGAGATAGACCTGATTGAGGAAGTTGCCAGAATATATGGTTTCGATAATATACCTGTCTGTACGCCGGGGACTGTTTCAAAGCAGGGAAAATACACTGATGAGCAAAAATCATTAAGAAATATCAGAAATACTCTTTCAGGAATGGGGCTTAATGAAGTAATCAATTATTCCTTTATCAGCAGAAAGGATTTCATGCTCTTTTGCCTTGACAGGGAAGATGATTACAAAAACTATGTAAAAATAATCAATCCTCTAAATGAGGATTTTGAAATACTGAGAACCTCTTTAATACAGTCGCTTGTCAGAAATGCAAAAGATAATATTTTTAAGAAAATAAATGATATAGCAATATTTGAAATATCAAAGATATTCAAATCAGTCGCAGATGATAAACAAAACAGGAGCTCTGAAAAAAATACTCTGGGTATCCTGCTTTCCGGAAAATCCTCCCTTAAAAGATGGGATATGCAGGAGAAATATTTTGACTACTTTGATATTAAAGGAATTGTTGAATCACTGGCGGATATATTTTTAAATGAACAGGGTTTGTGTGTAAGTGAGCGCGAATATGGCTTCCTTCATCCTGTAATCGGCGGGGATATAATACTGAAAAATAAAAAAATTGGAGTAATCGGAAAACTTCACCCGAAGATTGTCAGTGATCTTGATATCAGGCAGGATATTTACATAGCTGAGATAGATCTTGATGCATTTATAGAAAATATAAGCAGTGAGAAAGTTTTTAGACATATCTCTCCATTTCCGTCAGTCAATATCGATCTTGCATTTATTGTGGATGAGGAAATAAAATACCAGGATGTGGAAAAAGAGATCATTGCCTGTGCCGGAAGAAACCTGCAGAATATAAGATTGTTTGATCTTTATAGGGGAAAACAGCTTGAAGACAATAAAAAAAGCCTTGCTTTTGCACTGGAATTTAATGCTGCAGACAAAACTCTGAACGAAAAAGATATTGAATCTCTTATAAAAAAAATATCCGGACAGCTTTCAAAAAAATTTAAAGCAAGATTAAGAGATCAGTAAAAGAATAACCAGGCTGCCCTGTCTGTCTGTGAAGAGAATTTTTAGAAACAAATGCCTGTTATTATTTTGCCTGCTATAATTTTTTATCCTTACTTTATGTATATATCAGGTCTTCTGTGTTTTAACAAAGGCAGCTCTTCTCTTATTTTCTTAATATTGCGTGTTGAGATTTCTGCAAAAACAATCGACTCTTTTTCGTCTGCCTCAGCAATTATACGTCCCCAAGGATCCGTTATCATTGAATGTCCGTAAGCCTTATATGAGGAGGATGTGTTTCTTGCAGGAGAGATACCTGCAAAATAAATCTGATTGTCAAGAGCTCTTACCCTGTTTGTCAGATGCCAGTGTGCCGGTCCGGTAACCATATTAAAAGCAGCCGGAACAAATATTATTTCCGCTCCCAGAAGCGCCATGCTTCTTATCAATTCAGGAAAACGCATGTCATAGCATATTGCCACGCCTGCTTTACAGAATTCCGTATCAAAGACTGTTATATCTTTACCGGGGGAAAAAGTCAGGCTTTCAGTAAATTTCATTTTTCCTGCTATATTTATATCAAAGAGATGTATCTTTCTGTGTGTTCCCAGAAGGCAGCCTTTTCTGTCAAAGGAAAAACTGGAGTTGAAAAAGCCTGTATTGGTTTTTTCAGGAACAGAGCCTCCTATTATATATATTCCTTCTTTTTCTGCAGTACGGGAAAGCATCTCTGTTGTCTGGCCAGGATATTCTTCGGCAAATTTATGAAAAAAACCACTGTCATAAGGACAATTAAACATTTCAGGAAGAACAGCTATGTCACAGCCCATCACCGAAGCTTTGTGCAATATTTTCTCTGCGTTTTCCAGGTTGATGCTTTTGTCATCAGTCACCATCATCTGGCAAAGTGCAATTTTAATTTCCTTGTTTACTGACATATCCTGCTTGAATAAAAAACTATTTTTTTACCATCGGCACAAACGAAACTCCGCATATCTCTTCATCTAAAAAATTTTCTTTCAATCTTGTCAGCCTGACAAGACACTGGTTAAAGACAAATCCCACAGGTATAACCATCCTTCCGTTTTCTGCAAGCTGCTCCTTTAATTTTTCAGGGATATTTTCAGGTGCAGCGGTAACTATTATTTTATTGTATGGTGAAAACTCCGGCCACCCCTGATATCCGTCTCCTGTTTTAAAACTTATATTGGTATATCCCATTTTTTTAAGAAGTGATTCTGATTTCTTTGAAAGCGCATCTATGAATTCAACTGTAAATACTTCACCGGCGATTTCAGCAAGTATTGCTGTCTGGTAACCTGAGCCTGTTCCTATCTCAAGGATTCTGTCTTCGCTTTTTATTTCCAGAAGTTCAGTCATAAGAGCAACTATATATGGCTGGGATATTGTCTGTGAAAATCCTATCGATAAAGGATGATCGGCATAAGCAGACTCATAATTTTCCGAGTTAATAAAAAAATGCCTGGGAACTTTCTTTAATGCTTTAATAACTTTTTTATCTTTAATGCCCCTTGCAACAATCTGGGTTTTTACCATTTTTTCCCTGAGTGTGGTTAATTTTTCCTCATTAAATAACATATTGAAAATAAAATCTGATTACATGAATTTAAAGAACAGATTAAATATGAACAGTACTATTGTTATGATAAAACCTGCAGCAAGAAGGAAAAACAATATTCTTGAGACCAGGCAGCTTGCAGAAGCAACTCCTCTCAGTCCTAATATTCCTGCAACCACTGCAAGTATAAAAAATATTATGGCAAGTATCAGTAGAATCATCCGAACCATTATCTCCTATAATATTATCAGTAAAACAATTACTATTTTAAAGCATATATCAAAAAAAATTAATTTTTTAATTTAAATTGCATAATATGTTATATATATGTATAATATGCATTTAATTTATTATTTATAAGCAGGTTGAAAAATGAAAGAAATAAAAATATCGATTGCCGGAGCTTCAGGCATAACAGGGATTGAACTTTTAAAGATAATAGATAAGCACAAATATTCCAGGGTTATTGCGGCATTATCAAGGACTTTTGATGGTAAAAAAATAAGCAGTGTATTCAAAAACACATTAAATCTTAAAAATAATAATAATATATTTTTTAAGGACTTTTTTTCCTCATCGGATATAAAGGAATCCGACCTGGTTTTTTTATGTCTTCCTCCCGGAAAATCGATGGAATATGTAAAATACCTGATAGAAAATGATTACAAAGGCAAGATTATAGATCTCGGCTCCGATTTCCGGCTGAACAACCCGGAGGATTATGAAGAATGGTATGGGAATAAGCATATTCTGAAAGAAATGCTGCCAAGGTTTGTCTATGGCTTGCCGGAGTTAAACAAGAAAGCAATAAAAAATGCTGATTATGTTGCAAATCCGGGTTGCTATCCTACTTCTGCGATTCTCGCTCTCGCTCCCGTTATGGCTTTGAAGGATTTGAAGTTTGGCTCAGTAATTATTGATTCCAAATCCGGTGTAAGCGGAGCCGGTAGAAAATTAAAGGAAGAATATCTTTTTTTAAATATTTCAGAGAATTTTTTTGCTTATTCTCCCTTAAAGCACAGGCACATTCCCGAAATGGAGCAGGAGCTAAGAAAAATATCAGGATCCGTAGATAAGATAAGCTTTATCCCGCATCTTCTGCCTGTTAACAGGGGCATATTTACAACGATTTACATCGGCGGTACAAATATCACAGAAATTACAGGAATAACTGACAGGATAAAAACTTCTTATAACAATTTGTATAAAAATGAAGTTTTTATAAAATTTATTGAAGGCGACATTCCAAGGATAAGCGATGTTTCGGGAACCAATTCGGCACATATAGGCTTTATGGCTGACTACAGAACTTCGACCATAAAAATATTTAGCGTTATAGATAATATATTAAAAGGAGCTTCAGGACAGGCTGTGCAGAATATGAATCTGATGTTCAACTTAAGCGAAGAAGAAGGGCTGGATATGCAGGGGACCTGTAATTGATTTTTATTTTTTTTGGATTAACCGATTTAACCATTTGAGAGGAATTTATGATAATCGAAAAATATTGCAGTAATGAAAATATCAACAATAAAGTATATCAGGATAAGGCAGAAATACTGCTTGAAGCCCTGCCATATATTAAAGAATATTTTAATAAAATAGTCATAGTCAAGCTTGGCGGGGCAATAATGGAAGATGATGCCGGATTAAGCAATGTTCTTAATGACATTGTTCTTATGAAATATGTAGGGATCAAAGTCATACTGCTTCATGGCGGGGGGAAACAAATAACCAGGCTCATGGAGGAAAAAAACATAGAAGTAAAATTCTGTGAAGGCCTGAGAGTTACAGATGAGAAAGCAATAGAAGTTGTAAAGATGGTTCTTCTTGGAGAAATTAATTCCAAAATTGTATCCTTTCTAAACAAGCATGGAAAAATTGCGGTAGGTATTTCGGGAAATGATGCAAATTTCATAGAATGCAGAAAAAAGCAGTTCAGGAAAGATGGCAGGGATGTTGAGCTTGGATATGTCGGTGAAATTATAAATATTGACTCGGATTTTTTAAACGAATTGCTTGACAGTGATTATATTCCTGTCATTGCCACTCTTGGCTCTGACAAGTATGGAAATATTTACAATATTAATGCTGATACATGCGCATGCGAAACCAGTTCAAAACTAAAGGCAAAAAAAATGATACTGCTTACTGATGTCGACGGCATAAAGATAAGCGAGAAAGGTTCAAAGGAATTAATATCCAGATTATCCATTAATGGTGCAAACAAGCTGATAAAGGAAAATGTAATAAGCAGCGGAATGATACCAAAGGTTAGGGCATGCATTGATGCTTTGAACAGCGGAGTCGAAAGAACGCACATACTTAACGGAAATCATCCTCATTCGATACTGATTGAAATATTTACCGACAAGGGCATCGGCACAATGATTGTGAAAGATTAATAAGAATGAAAGGCAAATAATTATGAGAGAAAATAGTAATAATATTTATTCAAGTAAAGATATATCAAAAAAGGGTGCCGATTTCCTGATGCACACTTATTCGAGGATGGATGTCGTTTTCAGTAAAGCAAAAATGCAGTACTTATGGGATATTGAAGGAAAGAAATATACGGATTTTACCTCAGGATACGGATGCCTGAATGTCGGGCATTCAAATCCGGCAGTAATTAAAGCATTAAAGGAGCAGATCGGTAAGATAATCCAGCCTTCCAATATTTTTTATAATATACCCCAGGTCGAACTTGCTGAAGAGCTTTGCAAATTATCAGGTTTTGGAGAGAAAGTATTTTTCTCAAACAGCGGAGCTGAAGCGGTGGAAGGCGCTATAAAACTTGCAAGAAAATATTCTACCGATAAATACGGCAAAAGAAGATATGAAATAATTACTTTTAATAATTCTTTCCATGGAAGGACTCTGGGTGCGCTTGCAGCAACAGCTCAGGCAAAAAAACAAAATGTGTTTGAACCCCTGTTAAGCGGTTTCAAATATTCCGATATAAATGATACCGGGTCTGTAAAAAAGCAGATAGACGGTAATACCTGTGCTGTAATAATAGAACTTATACAGGGAGAAGGCGGCATAAATGTATGTAAAAAAGAATTTATCAGTGAGTTGAAGAAAATATGTGAAGAAAATGAAATTTTACTGATAATCGATGAAATCCAGACAGGATTTTCAAGGACCGGTTCTGTTTTTGCCTATCAGCAATATGATATAGTTCCCGATATAATAGTTGTTGCCAAAAGTCTGGGCGGAGGCATGCCGATAGGTGCCGTAATCTCCACGGACAGAATATGCTCTGCTTTTACTCCCGGTACCCACGGCTCCACTTTTGGCGGAAATGCCGCCTCATGTTCTGCCGGAATTGCGGTAATCAGATATCTGCTGGAAAACGATCTTGCAGGAAAGGCAGAAATGCTTGGAAAATATCTGATTGAAAAACTAAGAATGCTTCAGTCAAAATATCAGATTATACAGGATGTCAGAGGCATGGGACTGATGCTTGCAATTGAATTTAAAAAGCCCGTTGCGGCAGCTTTAATAAAAGACGCTCTTAAAAACGGGCTGATTCTAAATAAAGTATCAGAGAACACAATAAGATTTCTTCCTTCGCTTGTTATAAATAAAAAGGATATTGATTTTTTAATAAGATTTCTTGACAAATATATAAAAGAAGAAGATGAGAAATGAAAGAAAAAAAGGGAAAAAAAGATCTACTTACATTAAAGGATTATTCAAAAGAAGAAATAATCAAAATTCTTGACATGGCAGAAAAAATAAAATCAGACCCGGACAGCTACGCCAAAACTTTGAATGGCAGGAACCTGGCATTATTATTTGACAAACCATCAACCCGGACAAGAGTTTCTTTTGAAGTGGGAATAAAGCAGCTTGGAGGCCACTGTCTTGTGCTTGATTCCAAAAATCTGCAGCTTGGCAGGGGGGAAACCTATGCCGATACCGCAAAAATATTTGACGCATACCTGGACGGCATTATTATAAGGACTTTTAAGCAGGAGACTATTGTCACCATGGCGGAAAACTGTTCCATTCCGGTAATAAATGCGCTGACAGACATGTATCATCCCTGCCAGATTCTTGCGGATATGCAGACTCTGGCAGAAAAAGATCTTTTATTTAAAAAGAATTTAAAATTCGTATATTTCGGTGATCCCAATAATGTATCAAACAGCCTGTTAATAGGATTTACAAAACTTGGTATTGACATAACAATCTGCTGCCCGGAATCATTAAAAACCGACGATTCTCTCATGGATTACCTTAAAGAAGAATCAGCAAAAAGCAAAAATAATATTCATATGGAAAACGACCCTTCCGGAGCTGCATGTGAGGCTGATGTTGTTTACACGGATGTATGGATAAGTATGGGCCAGGAAGAACAGAAAGACAAAATAGAAAGGATGATGCCTTATCAGGTGAATAGCGCCCTTTTAAAACATGCAAAAAAAGATGCAGTAGTCATGCACTGTCTTCCCGCACACAGGGAAATGGAAATAACATCAGAAATCCTTGACAGTGATCATTCCATTGTGTGGGAGCAGGCTGAAAACAGACTGCATGCGCAGAAAGGTCTTCTTAGGTTTTTGTTTGACAGATAGCATGACAAGCAATCATTTTTATTTTTCATAACAGCAGTTTAAGAATATGGTAAACAAAAAAAGAATAAAAGATATAGTAAATATCATTAATACCAAAAAGATTTCATCTCAGGAAATGCTTATAAGAGAGCTTAAGCTTTTGGGCTACAATGTTGCCCAGTCCACGGTATCAAGAGATCTGAAAGGTATCAGGATAATTAAAAAAAGGAATATGGAGGGCGAGGAATTTTTTGTCCTTGACAACAATGTAGTCGAGGAAAGAAAGACAATCAGCCTGGATAAATTTATTTCAAAATCAAGAGAGAGTATTATATCAGTCAGAAATGCAGGCAATATTATTGTTATCAAAACATATCCCGGTGAAGCACAGGGAGTTGCGGCAGTGCTTGACCAGATGAATTTTTCAGAAGTGCTTGGAACTGTTGCCGGAGATGATACTATTATCTGCATACTTGAAAATCTGAAAAGTTCAGAAAAGCTTATAAATATGATAAAAAATTTTTAATTAATTGCATAATAATGTTTTCAAAGGAGTTTATATGGCAGAAAAATTAATATTGGCATATTCAGGCGGACTTGATACTACGGTGGCAATAAAATGGCTTCAGGAAAATTATAATGTAGATATTATTGCAGTATTGATAGATCTCGGACAGCCGGAAGATCTTGAGGATGCCTATAAGAGAGCGATTGATACAGGAGCAAAGAAAGCATATACAATCGACGTCAGGGAAGAATTTATCAAAGATTATGTTTTTCTGGCTCTGAAAGCTAATTCAAGATACGAAAAACAGTATTCGCTTGCGACTGCAATCGCAAGGCCTCTTATTGCAAAGAAACTTGTGGAATTTGCAAATAAGGAAAATGCCGGCAAAATAGCTCATGGCTGTACAGCGAAAGGAAATGACCAGGTAAGATTTGATGTAGGCATCAGAAGTCTTGATCCTGATATTGAGATAATCGCTCCCATGAGGCTGTGGAAGCTTTCAAGAGAAGAAGAAATTGCATATGCTCAGAAACATGATATTAAAATAAATGTATCCAAAAAAAAGATATACAGTATTGATGAAAATCTGTGGGGAAGAAGTATCGAATGCGGAATTCTTGAAGATCCCTATAATGAACCTCCTGAAGATATTTATAAGTGGACTGAAATAAAGGTGAAGCAGGGAGACAGCGAATATATAGAGATTGATTTTGAGAATGGAGAACCGGTCGCATTGAACGGTAAAACAATGTCAGGAGCAGAACTGGTTCTTGAACTGAACCTGATTGCCGGTAAATATGGCATTGGAAGAATAGATATGGTTGAAAACAGATTGATAGGAATAAAATCAAGAGAAATTTATGAAGCACCTGCTGCAGAAGTCCTGATAGAATCTCACAGGGCTCTTGAAAGTCTTGTCAATGACAGAGAGCTCACACATTACAAATATCTCATAGAAGAGAAATTTTCAGAAATGATTTATTATGGACTCTGGTTCACTCCTTTAAGAGAGTGTCTGGAAAAATTTATTCTTGAAAGTCAGAAATACGTTACCGGTACGGTAAGGGTGAAGCTTGGATATAAGAATTTTGCTGTAGTCGGGAGAAAATCAGAAAATTCCATCTATGATTTTGCGCTTGCAACTTATGATAAAAGTGATTCTTTCAATCCCGGTCATTCTGAAAGTTTTATAAAAATGTGGGGATATCCATACGAAATACTTGCAAAAAAGGGAAGAAAAAATGGATAAATTATGGTCTGGCAGGACAGACGGCAAACTTGACCATAATGCAGATTTGTTTATGAAATCGGTAAATGAGGATAAGGAACTTCTGGATTCTGATATTCTTGGAAATATCGCCTATTCTGCGGCTTTAAAGAAAATAGGTATAATTAAAGAAGAAGATTTTGACTTTATCCTGAAAGGATTTGAAAAAATCATAAACGTTTTTAAAGATGAATCTGTCATATCAGAATATGAAGATGTCCATAGTGCCGTAGAGAATGAACTTAAAAAAATTGTAGGGGAGATTGCAGGGAAAATTCATACAGGAAGAAGCAGAAATGACCAGGTAGTCCTTGATGAAAAACTTTTTTTAAAGAATTATCTTATAAAACTGATGAAATCCCTGATAATCATGGAAAATAATCTTCTTGAAATTGCCGAAAAGAACAAGGATATTATTTTTCCGGCTTATACCCATATGCAGAAAGCACAGCCGGTTCTTTTTTCGCATTACATCCTTTCCTATTTTGAGAAATTTTTTAGGGATTTCAAAAAACTGGAGGATTGTTTTGAAAATACAGATATAATGCCATTGGGTTCAGGCGCCTGTTCAGGGAGCGGGTATGAAATTGATACAGATTATCTTATGAAAATACTAAGATTCAAATCAGTAACCGATAATAGCATGGATGAAGTATCAGGCAGGGATTATATTCAGGATACTATATATGCTTTAACTTGTATAATGCTTCATTTAAGCAGGATATGTGAAGATTTTATAATATATAACTCTTCAGAATTTTCCTTTATTGAAATAAGCGACGGCTTCTGCACAGGAAGCAGCATAATGCCACAGAAAAAAAATCCTGACATACTTGAGCTTATAAGAGGTAAAAGCGCAATCGTAACAGGTAATCTTGTGCAGATACTGGTTTTGCAGAAAGGGTTGCCATCAACGTATAACAGAGATCTTCAGGAAGATAAAAAAATATTGTTCCAGGCTTCAGACGAAACATTAAAATCAGTAGAGATATTTGCCTCACTTTTAAAAAATATTTCTTTAAACAGGGAGGCAATCAGAGAGAATCTGGAGGAAGGCTTTCTTGAGGCAACGGATATTGCAGATTATCTGGTAAAAAAAGGTAAAAACTTTCGGGAAGCCCATCATATTACGGGAAAGCTTGTTAATTACTGCATAAAAAGTAAAAAGAATTTCAGAGACCTTTCAAAGGATGAGCTTGAAAAGTTCAGCAGGCTGCTTGATAATGATTTTCAGCAGAAAATAAGCATGAAAAAATGTGTTGACTCGAAGCTTACTCCGTGCGGCACCAATAGCCTTAATGTCGGCAAAAAATTAAAAAAAGCTGACGAAAGATTGAAAAACATTAAAGGCAGAGTCGAGGATCTGAAAAACAGAAACATATCTTTAGCCGGGCTGTTAAGGGAAATAAAAAATGAAATGGATTGATATTTATGAGAAAGGTATAAAATCAGGTCTTAAAAATGATCTGAGATCTGATGTTGACAATAAAATTTTTTATGGATTGGAAAAAAATCCGTATCCTGACTCGGTAATAATAACCGGTGAAAATGAAAAAACAATAAAAAATCTTTTTGTTTCAATAGATATAGATATTTCAATAATTCTATTGGTTGTTCAACTCATAAATAATGGCGTTAAAATAGATGGTATTTTATCGCATCATCCTACAGGCAAGGGATTATACAATATTACTGAAGTAATCCGGCTCCAGAGAGAAAACTGGCAGAAGGCAGGAATCAGAGAAACTGATGCGCAAAGATTATATGAAAAAATTTACAGGGAAGAAGAGCTGGGTTTAAAGGGGAATTATAATGGTCCTGAAAATGCCGCAGATTTTTTTAAAATTCCTCTTATGTGTATCCATACTCCCATAGATAATATTATTCAGGTATTTTTCGAGAAATTCTTTAAAGATAAAAATGATATGACAATTGACGAAGCTTTAAGCGAAGTCAGTAAAATACCTGAATGCAAAATGGCATCAGAAAAAGGGGACGAACCTTTTTTAGTCGGAAACCTCGGGTCAAAAGCAATCGGCAAATATTTTGTAGATATGACAGGAGGGGTGGATCCGCCTGATGAAATTTTTAAATTACTGAAAAAAACAGGAATCGATACTATAATCGGGATGCATTACAATTCAGACAATATCAGCAGCATAATGAAAAGCAGACTATCTGCAATAATCTGCGGTCATATGGCCTGCGATTCCATAGGTATGAATATATTTTGCGATTTGCTTGAAAAAGAAGGTGTAAATATTATCAGCGGTTCCGGTTTTTACCGTTATAAAAGAAATGAACAAGATTGAACTGGTCGTTCCGGCTGGCGGTTATGAGCAGTTGAAGTCTGCCGTCCTGGCCGGTGCAGACGGCGTTTATGTCGGATTTGAAAAATATAGCGCAAGAGCATATGCGGATAATTTTGATTTAAAAAATCTTGAAAGAGCTTCCGAGTACTGCCATTTAAACAATGTAAAGCTATATCTGGCGTTAAATACCATTATAAAAGAAAATGAATTACACGGGCTTGCTGATTTTATCTCCGGTATCTTAAAAAGGGTCAGAATAGATGCTTTTATCATACAGGATTTTGCTCTTTTAAAGATCTTAAATGACCTTGATTGCTCTGTGCCGGTTCATGCCAGCACCCAGGTGAATATTCATAACAGTTTTTCTGCAGAATTTTTAAAAAATCTCGGCATAAAAAGAATAATACTTTCAAGAGAAATGACTCTTGAAGAAATAAAAAAAATAGCCGAAAAAGATATTGCGGATATTGAGATTTTCTGCCATGGTTCGCAATGCTATTCATATTCCGGACAGTGCTATTTCAGCACATCAGTCGGACAAAGAAGTGGAAACAGGGGAACATGTCCTCAGCCATGCCGTATGAAATATAAGCTGATAGGCAATGGAAATAAATGGAAATCTGATCAGGAAGGATATTTTTTAAGCAAATGCGATCTTTCCTTAATCGACAGACTGCCGGAGATCATTAATGCCGGAGTAAAAGCAATAAAAATAGAAGGAAGGATGAAAACTCCTGAATATGTCGCCATAGTCACGAGCATATATAGAAAATATATTGATATTTTTTATAAAGGCTCAAATTATCCGGTAGACAGGCAGGATATCTTTAAACTCAAACAGGTTTTTTCCCGAAAATTAAACAATGGATATTTTTCTGAAAAATTTCCCAAAGAAATAATTTCATTCCGGAAGTCCGGAAGTACAGGGAATTTGTTCGGAAGAATTTCCGGAATTGAAACAGGAAAAGAAAAGAAAATAATGCTGGTTGATTCTGAAATGAATTTAAAGAAGGATGATATCCTTGAAATATGGACTAAAAAGGGTAATGAAAGAATAAAAGTAAAAAACTTTTTAACGGAAGATAACAATAATAAAAATACAAAAAAAATAAAATACAGGATTGAAACCAACAGAAAGATTTTTTTTGCAGTGGGTGACAGAGTTTTCAAATATTTTGACAAAGGTCTTGAAGAAGAAGCTGCAGAAATATCAGACAGGAAAAACAAGCCGGGACATGAATTAAACAGGAACACAAAGGGTCTGAAAAACAGCAATTTTCCGATTGATGGGAAAAAAGACAAAAATATTAAAAATGATATTATCTATAATGATATTGATAAAAAAAATGAGATATATCGAAGGATTTCATCTATTAAAATAAGAAATTCAGTTTCCCTGATAAGCTGCAGTCCAAGCAATATTAAGGAAATCATACAAGGAATCGATTCTGCCGGAGAATCAGCCGAAAACGGGAAAGGGATAAGAATAAATCTGATATATGATCTCTTTAATGCAGATAAAAAAAGCTATGCTGAAAACAGTAAGAAATCCATAAATGAATTTATCAAACTAAGCTCATACGCTGCAAAAAAAAATATTGTATTTTATTTTCTGACTCCGGCGATAATCCATGATGATGATCTAAATGATGTATCGGAAGCTGTAAACTATCTGATCGGTAACAATTTTTATAATTTTTATGTATCAAATTATGCTTTTCTGAAATTTTTCTATGATTACTGCGGAAAAACAGAAAAAATTTTTAATATTATTCTTGCCCACAATTTTAACATTGCCAATTCTTTTAACCTGTATGAATTGTTAAGAGAAAAACCTGATAATATATGCCTGAAAGAAGTTGTATTCTCTCCTGAGCTGACCGTTGAGGAAGTCAGTAATGCCGTAGTGGATTTTTATGGAAAAATCCTGAAAAAAAATAATGAGCTTGTCCTGCCTCTTGCAACTCTTTATTCTTATGGCTATTTTCCTTTAATGAGCGCAAGGGTAAAATATAATTTTTCGGGAGATAATTCTGGTAATTTATTTCTGAGGGATAAAAAAAATTATTCTTTTATGATCAGAAGTGATTTTTCAGAAAATACAATTATATATAATTCGAAAAAACACAATCTTGTAAGTGAAACAGCTATTCTGATTCAGGGACTAATTAACGGATTTTTGATAGACGCACGATTATTAAAAAAAGGCGAGAGTATTTTTGCCCTGAATTCATTTTTGGAAGCAGTCAGAATTAACAGAAGGATTGCAGATGATTATTTTAATATAGCCAGGGTTATGAAAGCAAAAAAAGAGACAGAAAAATTAACTCTAAGATTGCTTGAATCGGAATATTTTAAAGACTTTACAAAAGGCCATGTTTCAAAACAGGTAATTTAAAGCAATTTTTACTACCTTCCTTCTGTTTTTTTTATTCTTTTTCTTTTAAGATTTTTATCCGGAAGCATTATCCGCCTGATGAAACTGTTGATGATGTGGTGGATGAGCTTGTTGTAGTAGTTGAAGCCTGTGTTCCCGTGGTTGTGGTTTCCTGAATATCTTCCGCCTTAATGGTGATTTTGCTTCCAAATTCTGCAAATGTTTCTCCTAAAGGAGTCTGGGATATGATTTTTGAAGAGGAATCTGCTCCTCCTGTGGTTTCTACTGTAAAACCCAGAGACGAAAGCAGAGTCGACGCTTCTGATTTCTGCATGCCTATCACGTTTGGAACTTTTATTCCTTTGCTTATTGTAATAATTACTACCTGTTCTTTATTATATATTGTCTGGGGAGCAGGAGATTGCTTGAAAACAAAACCTATAGGTGATTTATTCTCTTCTTCAAGTATGCTTATATTTAAAAAACCTGCATTATTAAGTTTTTTTACTGCGTCCTGTCTGCTCAGACCTATAATGTCCGGAACTGCTGTCTGCGACGGATTGATGCCTTTGCTTATATATACTGTAACACCGGTTCCGGGTGCAACTTCCGTGCCGGGAGCAGGATCCTGGTCATATATAAGATCTGCTGGCTGGAAAGAGCTGTAATCAGTTATTATATTTGATAATGAAAGACCTGCTTCCTTAAGAATATTTTCAGCAGAATTTCTTGTCTGTCCCGTAAGATCAGGCATTATTATTTTTTCTGTCCCTTTGCTGATAAAAATCGTAATTAAAGGATTAATATTGTCACTGGTTTCAATTACTGTACCCGGAAGAGGATCTGTTTTAAATACTGTATCTTCTTCATAATCATTATTTACCTCTATTATTTCACTTACAGAAAAAAACAAGCTGTTAAGCAGCTGCCTGCACTGTTCCGAATTCATACCTGTCACATCAGGAACAGTTATTTTATTATGCACATCACAATATTTTGTAGGTATCTCTCCTTTTACAAATAATCTGAATTCCAGGTTTTCAGAGGGACACCAGAAAGTAGGCAATTTCCCCGAATCCCTGCATACCTGTATCTCATTCAGGCCCTCGCCGGGGATTTTGAACTGCGATACAGGCCTGTCTTTTAATGCCTCACTCATAAATTCACGCCATATTTCTGCCGGGTACGAGCCTCCGGTTATATTTCTGTCATTTATAGGCTCCATGGGTCTGTTGCTGTCCTGATAACCCATCCATACAACAGTCACCAGTTCCGGAGAATATCCTGCAAACCATGCATCTCTTAAATCGCTTGTAGTTCCGGTCTTGCCTGCAGCAGGCCTTCCTATATTTGCATTCCTACCCGTTCCTTCAGTTATGACTCTCTGAAGTATCTGTGTTGCAAGAAAAGCTTCAGGTTCATCAATTATCCTTTTAAATGAGGGATTTTTTTCAGGCAGATATTCAAAAAGTACTTCACCCTTCGAGTCTGTTATTTTTGTTATACATACAGGTTCGTGATATAGTCCTCCTGATGAAAGAGTGGAGAATATCTTGCTTACATCAAGAGGAGTTATGCCCTGTTCAAGACCACCCAGACCTATTGCCGGATTGCTGCCAATGTCATATATATCCATATTGTTTAATAGTTTCTCAACATTATCTGAACCTACCTCCATTGTGAGCTGCGCGTAAACGACATTTACAGAATTGATTGTTGCATCTATTATATTCATGCTTTCACCGAATTTCTGGCCGCCATAATTATCGATAACCCATGGCTTGGAACCAGGGATGTCAATAGTTATGGGTCCGTTGGGATTGTAGGTTTTCTGGGGATTTATATTCTGTCTTATCGCTTCAATCAAAACAGGGACTTTAAAGACTGAACCGGGCTGCCTCTTTCCCTGAGTAGCTATGTTGAACTTGCTTGCATTATAGTCCTTTCCTCCAACCATGGCATATATATATCCATTGCAGGGATCTACTGAGACAAGGGAATAAGAAGGATCTATCGGGTTTGGGAAAACTTTAGTGAACGAATTTTCAGCAGCAACCTGCAACTCTTTATCTAGTGTGGTATATATTCTCAGACCACCTTTAAACACATCATAGTCTGAGAATTTTTTCTCATATAGCTGCTGTTTTACAAAATCAATGAAATACGGAGCAAATCTGTTTTCGGTGTTTGAGTTCATAAGTCCGCTGACATTCACTGTAACCGCTTCGTTTACTGCCTCTTTATATTCGCTGGAAGTTATATATCCCTGTTCCTTCATAAGCCCTAAAACAATATTCCTTCTGTTTCTTGCCTTTTCAATATTATTAAAAGGGCTGTATACTTCAGGAAGCTTTAAAAGTCCGGCAAGAAGGGCTGATTCTGAGATAGAGAGGTTTTCGGCATTTTTACCGAAATATGTCTGTGCTGCTTTTTCAATACCGTAAGAACCTGAGCCAAAATTAACAGTGTTTAGATACATCTCAAGAATCTTGTCTTTTGTAAAATGCCTTTCAATCTGAATTGCTATCAGGGCTTCATTTATTTTTCTTCTGACAGTTTTTTCCTGTGAAAAATAGGTATTCTTGACATATTGCTGAGTGATTGTACTTGCACCCTGAGCATATCCGCCGGCTTTTATGTCGGCAATAAGAGCGCCTATTATTCTTCTGTAATCGACTCCCTCATGGGAATAAAATCTTTTGTCTTCAACTGCAATTACTGCATTTTTTATATTCTCGGACATTTTTGAAAACGGTATTATCTCTCTGTTTTCAGTTGCATGGAACTCTGTAAGAAGAGAGCCATCAATTGCATAGACTTTTGATGTTTCTGCTACAGGAGTAGGATTCAGATCTTCAAGATCGGGTACTGTCGCAATGTAGTATAATGCAACAGCTCCAAAAATAACTGCTGCAAAACAAAATAATATGATAAAAGTTACGAATATCTTAAATCCGCAGCCTTTTTTTTGTTTTTTTATTTCATTATTTCTTTTCACGGCAAACCTTTTTAAAGCATTAAGGCATTAAAAAAGTTTTATAAACTTTTTTAATCTTTACTTTTTTTTAATATATAATATTAAAAACTATTTAACTAATCAACTGAAGAGAATGTTTAAACTGATATTAAAAGAATTAAAAAGACATTCACCATTTACAGGGCTGGGAGCCCTGACAGGGATAATAATGCTTATATTTTTCATTAATCTGCCGTATAAAATATCGTACAGAGTGTTTTACATACTGCATCCGCTTCATGTGTTTCTGAGCGCTTTCGTAACTTCTTCAATGTATCTGCTGCATATAAACGAAGATAAAAAAAGAAAGATAGTCTCTCTGATTTTAATTGGATATTTCGGTTCCGTGGGTATTGCTTCAATAAGTGATTCAGTCATACCTTTCCTTGGTGAGATCCTGCTTGATATGCCCAATACAGGCATACATCTTGGCTTCATTGAGGAATGGTGGATTGTAAACCCCCTGGCTTTTTTAGGGATATTTATTGCTTATTTCAAGCCATCCACCAGATTTCCTCATGCCGGACATGTGCTTTTAAGCACATGGGCTTCAGCTTTTCATATCATAATGTCGGCCGGAATAAACATCAGGTGGTATTTATATATAATTATTTTTTTATTTTTGTTTATTGCAGTCTGGATACCTTGCTGCGCAAGCGATATAATATTTCCTTTGCTATTTGTCAAGCTTAAAAGGAGATCGGGGAAATCTCTGATAAAGTAACCCGGCATATAATAAGGCAGACCTGAACACGATAAAAGCGGTTTTACACAGTGTTTGATTTTATAGCAATTAGATATTAATTATGCTAATATTGTTTTACTTTTTACGCATATAATTACTTGATTATATTTACAGGACAGTTAGTAGTTTTCAAAGCATTTATGGAAAAAAGTGTTGAAAAACAATTAGAAACAATATTGCAGGGCACACAGGATGTACTTTTGCTGGATGAGCTGGAAGAACTCATACAAAACTCAATCAAATCGGAAAATCCTCTTATTGTAAAATTAGGCCTTGATCCGACTGCGCCTGACATACATCTTGGACACACTGTTGTTCTTAATAAATTAAGGCAGTTTCAAGACCTTGGCCACAGAGCAGTACTTATAATAGGGGATTATACTGCCAGAATAGGGGATCCTTCAGGCAGATCAGCATTAAGGCCCAGTCTCGGGGTCGACAAAATAGACAGCAACGCCAAAACCTATATGCAACAGGCATTTAAAATACTTGATTCTGCAAAAACTCAGGTGGTAAAAAATTCTCAGTGGCTGGAAAATCTAAAATTCTCAGAGATACTCAATATTACTTCACGTTTTACAATTGCAAGAATGCTTGAAAGAGAAGATTTTAAAAACAGATTTACAGGCAATCTTCCTATTACAATTATGGAACTGCTTTATCCGCTTATGCAGGCTTATGATTCGGTAAGCATAAAATCAGATGTTGAGCTTGGAGGCACCGATCAGCTTTTCAATCTTTTGATGGGAAGAGAACTGCAGAAAGAATACAGGCAGAAACCACAGATAGCAATAACAATGCCCATACTTGCAGGAACAGACGGCGTGCAGAAAATGAGTAAAAGCTTGGGAAATTATATAGGCGTAAATGAGGATCCAAAAAATATTTTTGGCAAAATCATGTCCATTCCTGATTCGATAATGATTGACTATTTCAGGCTGCTTACCCGAATCTCTGAAAAGGAGATAGATAAAATAAAAAATGATCTTGAAAAAGATACTATAAATCCGTCTTTTATAAAAAGAAAACTTGCACGTACAATAGTGCTGAATCTTTACAATGAGGAAGAGGCTGATAATTCTGAAGAAAACTTTAACAAGTTATTCAGAGAAAAATCACTCCCGGATGAAATAGATACATATATTATAAATAAAAATGATTTAAGCAATGATAGTATAAAAATTGTACAATTGCTGACAGACAGCGGTCTTTGCTCATCAAACAGTGAATCAAGAAGAATGATAGAACAGGGAGGAGTAAAGTTCGACAGTGAAAAAGTTTCAGATATAAATATGGTTATTCCCCTGGATGATATTGATTCAAAAATTATCCAGAAAGGCAAAAGAGGCTTCATAAGACTAAAACTAATCAGATAGATCTTGTCATAAATATTATTGAATCGGATAGATCCTGTTATAAATATTAATATTTTATAAATTATTAATATTTTGTTAATTAATAATAAGGGAGGAAATATCCGGTGTTAATCACAGGAAAAAAGTTTCTCCGGATTTTTGCCGGTTCTGTTGCTGGTTTTGCCCTTTCAGATCTATGACTTCCAAAACTGCTTCAGGCTGATGACATAAAAATATTTGCCTATTGATGTTTAAGCAAATGTTTGCAAATCTTATATTCTTGACTAAATCCGTGCTAAAATATAAAATAATTTCAGGCTTATTATAATTATATTTGCTTGATTTTTTATTTTGCACTTATCAGCTTGCCTTATGGCCGGTATTTTATAGGTTTTAAGAAAAAGCTGAGTTAATTTTATATAAACAAGATAAAGAAAAA
>DUQM01000054.1 GCA_012837825.1 Actinomycetota bacterium
CATTTTTAATTTTTATGGGGTTTAATATTTCAGCTGAGTGGTAAAAATATTTATAGACCGTCTTCAGGATTTTTTGATTTCCTTCATCAGGTTTGTCATTTCGATTGCAGTCAGGGCTGCATCCCAGCCTTTGTTTCCCTGGCTTGTTCCTGCTCTTTCAATAGCCTGTTCCAGGGTGTCAGGAGTTATTACTCCGAATGCAACCGGTATATTCAGATCCATGTTTACTTTTGCAACTCCTTTGATTACCTCACTTGTAATGTACTGATTATGGCTTGTCTCGCCTTTCATGACTGAGCCAAGGCAGATAATGGCATCATATTTTTTGGATTCTGCCATAACTTTTAAAGTAACAGGAATTTCAAAAGCGCCGGGTACCCACGCCACTGATATATCGCTTTCTGATGCCCCGTGTCTTTTAAGGCAGTCAAGAGATCCGCTTAAAAGTTTGTTTGTAATAAATTCATGGTATCTTGTTACTATTATTCCGAATTTTATTCCTGATGCGCTAAGATTTCCTTCAAATATTTTCATTATTTCCTCCTGTTAAAAATAATTTTTTAAATACATACCATCAGAGCATATGTTCCATTTTGATTTTTTTGGTTTTAAGGTATCTTTCATTAGTTTTGCAGGGTTTTATCTGTATTGGTATTCTTTCGGTGATGGTAAGACCGTATCCTTCAAGTCCTATTACTTTTTTTGGATTATTTGTCATAAGATTTATTGTTGTAAGTCCGAGGTCTGAAAGAATCTGGGCTCCTATGCCGTAATCCCTCAGGTCTGCTTCAAATCCCAGCTCAATATTTGCTTCAACAGTGTCAAAACCTTTGTCCTGTAACTCATAAGCTTTCATTTTATTGCATAAGCCTATACCCCTGCCTTCCTGCGCCATGTAAAGCAAAACCCCGATTCCTTTTTTATTTATCATTTTAAACGCCTGATCAAGCTGGTCTCCACAATCACATCTTCCGGAGCCGAAAGTATCTCCTGTCAGACACTGGGAATGTACTCTTACCAGCACATTTTCCATATCTCTTACTTCTCCTTTTACAAATGCAATATGAGTCTCATTATCAATCAGGGACTTATAAGTAATTGTCTTAAAATCACCCCATTTCGTAGGCAGCACTATTTCTGCAGCTTTTTCAATAAGCTTTTCTGTCTTTTTACGATATTTTATAAGCTCGGCAATTGTTATTATTTTCAGGTCGAATTCTTCTGCAAGTATTTTCAAATCTTCCAGTCTGGCAACTTCGCCATCTTCTCCTAAAACCTCACAAATTACCCCCACAGGTTGCATCTCTGCTATTTTCAGAATATCAACTGCAGCTTCAGTATGGCCGGCACGATTTAAAATTCCGCCAGGTTTTGAACTTAAAGGAAAAATATGTCCGGGTATTGTAAAATCCTCCGGCTTTGCATTTTCTGAAACAAATGCCTTTATGGTATTCAGTTTTTCTTTTATGGAAATACCCGTTCCTTTATTTGTAGCTGCATTTATCGATAGAGCAAATGAAGAGCCTGTGATTTTTCTTCCTGGCAGATGATCTATCATTAAAGGTATTTTTAAATCTTCAAGCCTTTTTTCTTCACAGGGCATATAGATAAGCCCTTTTCCTTTATTGATGAAAAAATTAAGAGAATCATGGCTTACCTTTTCGGCTGCCATAAAAAGGACTCCTTCCGTTTCATCTCCTTTGCTGTCAACAATAATGCAGATTTTGCCTTCTTTTATTTCTTTTATTATTTTCTGTGTTGAGTAAAATTTATTTGAATCCATATTCTTTCAGTTTCTTCTCCAGTTCCTTGTCTTTTTCTTTGGAAATATTTTTTATATCATTGTCAATGCCGGGCATTTTTAAATAATTTACTGCTGCTGAAGCGGAAAACGGCTGCACTTCCTGTGAAAGTGTTCCGGAAGGGCCGGAATATCTTGCCATATTTATAATATATCTTGCCATCAGGTCCACTTCCAGGTTGACTTTTTCCCCCTTGTTTTTGAATTTAAGATTGGTGTTTTCAAAAGTGAAAGGTATGACTGTAAAATCCAGGTTGTTTTTAAATACATCAGAAATCGTAAGGCTTATGCCGTCAACAGAAAGAGAGCCTTTGGGAGCCGTAAATTCAAGAAGATTCTGAGGTATTCTTACGGTCAGTTTATAAAAATCACCGATTTTTTTTATATCTGTTATTTTTCCCACATCATCAATATGACCGGTAACAATATGGCCCCCAAGCCTGTCTTTAAGAGACAGCGCATCCTCCATATTTACTCTATCGCCTGCCCTGACTGAAGCAAAAGCGGTTGATTTCAATGTTGAAAACGAGATATCTGCCTTAAAACCTGCCCGGTCAAATTCTTTTACTGTAAGGCAGCACCCGTTGACTGATATTGAATCACCGAGCCTGATATCTGAAATAATATTTCGGCAGCTTATTTCTATTTCAAGTCCGGTATTTATTTTTACTACTTTTTTTACAAGACCGATTTCTTTTATTATTCCTGTAAACATGGATATGCCTCAATTAATAAATCATTTTGTATTTTTTTAATGTTGTCAAATTTTAAATTAATGCTTTCATACATCTTGTTTATTCCCAATTCATTAAAAACCGAATAAGGATTATTGCCCCCGGTTATTTTCGGAGCGATAAAAAACATGAATTTGTCAATCAGGCCTGATTTTAAAAACGACGTAAGGAGTCCGGGTCCGCATTCAAGCATAACCGATGTTATTTCATATTTATTGAAAAGTATCCCGATTATTTCATTTAGATCCAGCATCTTTTCATTTTTTAATGTATTGACAGCTTCAATATTTATCCCTTTATCTAAAAGAAGATTATATTTTTCAGCTTTGCTTTTGATACTTTCTTCCGAAGAAAAAATTATGGTTTTTATATGTTTTGCAGTCCTGGCTATATTTGAATCTGCATTAATATCAAGTTCCGTATCTATAATAGCTCTTTTAAAGTTAAAACAATGTATTTTTACTTTTTTGCCGTCTTCTTCATTAACAAGGATTTCTTTTTTTAAAAAAGTCTTTTCAATACCGTTAAAGTCATTTTTATTAAACACTTCTGCCATATTATTTTTAAGTGATTTTCTTGGAAATAAAAAAGGGTCATCTTTTATGACCGTATTTATACCGGTCAGCACACAGCCATAATCAAATCTTAGTTTTTGCACAAACATCCTGGACTTCCTGTCAGTTACCCATTTTGAATCACCGGTTTTTGCTGCAAGATTTCCGTCCAGTGTTGCAGCAGTTTTTGCACAAATAAAAGGCCTGCCTTTTTGAATATTCGTGAAAAATATTTCATTTAATTTTTCACCCTGTTTCTGCAAAAGCCCTGTTCTGACTTTGATGCCGGCCTGTCTTAACTTTAAAATCCCCTGTCCGTTTATTTTTGGATTCGGGTCTAAAACACTGATTATGATTTCCGAGAATTTATTTCTAATGAGTGCATCTGTGCACGGAGGAGTTCTTCCATGCATAGAGCATGGTTCAAGAGTTACGTATAATTTCAGACCTTTCGGAAGTCTGCTGCCCAGCTTGTCTTCTGCGTTTTCGATAGCATTGATTTCAGCATGATTATATCCGGCAGCAGCATGAAATCCGCCGGAGACAAAAACATTGTCTTTTACTATCACGGCTCCCACCAGTGGATTGGGGCTTACAGTGCCCCTGCCCTTACCGGCAAGACCAAGGGCCAGTCTCATAAATTTTTCATCCTCTTTTGTAAAAGCTTTTTTCGTCATCTTAAGGCTTAAAGAATTTCAGACCGAAAATAAAAAAATCCATGGAAAAAATCCATGGACTAAAAAACAATAATAGTCTTTGAATTTTCTCCCGTCCAGACTATAACTGTCGGTCTTAGAATTTCACTAAGTCTTGCTTTTGCTTGCGGACTGTAACCGCCGGTAAGGATTTACACCTGTCCTCGAAAATCCAGGATTAATTATACCAGAAAAGTCAAATTAGTATTAATATTTTTTGATATGAAATTTTTATTTTAAAAAACAAAATAATTATTTATAATTAGTTTTGATTGGCTATGCTATCCGGCAGGAATTTTAACTGGTTATGTTATCCGGCGGGGAAAACCTATGATATTTTAATTTGTGAAATATCTGTTATGGTTGGAATAATTTTTTAAACTTCTAAATACCGGTTCATCATATTAAGGCAAAAAGTTATTTTAAATAATTTAAAATCAATTTGCATTGACTTAAAAGGAGGGGTTTGGTCATGAAGAAAATACTGTTATTCATTTCAGTTTTCATGCTGTGTATTTTAAGTTTCTCTTCCCCTGTTTTCGCATTTACAACAAAGGGAGGAGAAGACTTAAGTATTTCAGAAAGTATTGAAGATGATGTTTATGCATTCGGCAATACGGTAACTCTTACAGGAAAAGTGGACGGGGATCTTGTTGCAGCAGGCTCACAGATAAATATATTAGGAAACGTGGAAGGTGATTTGCTTGCAGCCGGGAGCACTATTACAGTAAATGGTGAAATAGGGGATACTGTCAGAATTGCAGGCGGCGTGATTACAATAAATAATAACCTGAAAAAAGATCTGGTTGCCGCAGGAGGGCAGGTTGAAATTTCCTCAAACTCTGTTATTGATGGAGATGTAGCGATAAATGCTGCAAGAATAGTCATAAATGGTAATGTGGGCGGAGGTCTTAAGGTATCTGCTGCAGAGGTAATAATCAACGGAAAAATAGGCGACACGGTTGAAATCAGTTCTTCAAATATAAAAATAGGTGATGGTGCAGAAATATCCGGAAATCTTAATTATACTTCTGATAAAGAAGCCCTGGTTTCTGCAAATGCCAAAATCACAGGAAAAACAAACTGGAGAAAACCGAAAACTGATTCATCAAAAGAACTGGAAGTTGCTCCGAACATAAATAAAGGTGCAGTTGCATTATTTACTGCTACATGGATAGGCGGAAAGGTTGTAAGGTTCTTAAGCTGTTTTGTCCTGGGTATAATTCTTCTGCTTGTTGCCCCCTGGGCTTTCAGCAAATTTAATGCAAGAATGAAAAAAAGCTTTGGATATTGTGTAGGCGGAGGGGCAATAGTATTATTTGGTGCACCTATTGCCATGTTCATTATTTTCATTATAGGAATAATATTATTTGTGACAATAATAGGATCATTGCTCGGAGTACTTTCGTTATTTGCCAATTTTTATCTGATTCTTGGCTATGCATTGCTCTTATTTGTAAGCAACATCTTTCTATCATTTTTTATTGGAAACCTTATTCTTCAGAAAGGTGTTAAAAATTTAAATAAGTATGGCTGGAAAGTAGTTGCACTTCTTATCGGCCTTGTGATCACATCTATATTATTTGCAATTCCGTTTATTGGCTGGCTTGCGCAGTTTGTAGCAATACTGTTTGGCTTTGGCGGACTTGTTATGATAATAAAAGACTGGATTGTTTCCTTCAGGAAAGCCAGAATCACCTGAATTAACTGATATCGGTATCAGAAAAGAAATCGTAGTGTATTAAAAAATCAGCCCTGCTTAAACAGGGCTGATTTAATATCTATTTAAAGTATATAAAATTTATTATTCAGTTGTTATAGCTTCTGAAGGACAGCTTTCTACGGCTTCCTGTATGCATTCCTCATCGTATTCGTCGTGGTCTGTTTTGACAACCTCTGCGATATCCTTATCTTCGTTCATCTTAAAGATATCAGGACAGGTTTCTTCACATAATCCGCAACCTGTACAGAGATCCTCGTCGATTCTAACTTCCATTTAAGTCCTTTCGTTTATTTTTTAAATTTAGCCTTTTATATCCAAGCTAATTTATAATGTAATATACATAATTTTTATAAGCAATACAAATATTTTTAATAAAAATTTGATTATTTTAAAAATCATATAAAATCACAAAAATATTAAAAAGAAAATGCAATTAGTTTTAATAAAGTGTAGAATACTTTTGGAAAATAAAACCTCTTATTAAATAACCAAAATTTATAATTTGTTTAAATATTTTTAACTATTGAGTAACAGGGGGATAAGATTGCCTAAAAAGATAGAAATAGTATTTCAGGACAATAAAATTGAAGCTATTTTAAATGATTCAGTTACAGCAAGAAAATTGTTGAAAATTCTGCCCATAAAGTCCGAGGTTAATTTATGGGGAAATGAAGTTTATTTTGAAATCCCTATTGAAGCTGAGCTTGAAAACGGCAAAGAACTGATGGAAATCGGCAATATAGCTTTCTGGCCCTCAGGAAATGTCTTTTGTATATTTTTTGGTCCAACTCCGGTAGGAGACGGCAGTCAGCCAAGGGCGATAAGCCCTGTTACAGTAATAGGCAAAGTAACAAGTGAGAATGGTATTGACAAGCTGAAGCAGCTAAAATCTTC
>DUQM01000055.1 GCA_012837825.1 Actinomycetota bacterium
ATTCATCAAAATAATCAGCCCGACCTTTGCTCTGGACATACCTATATAGAGAAGATTTTTATAATATTCAGAGTCTTTTGTTTCATTAATATCAGTAATAATTATATATAAATTCTCCATTCCCTTAAATTTATGAATAGTGCTGAAAGTATAAGTATCTCTTGTTAAAAATCTCTCGTGGTCTTCTGAAAGATTGATAATTTCAAAATTTGGTTTTTTTCGTAAACTTTTTACACAGGAATTCTGAAGCCTGAATGGGGAAAGTATAGTGATGTCATCTGGTTTTATTTTATTTTTATGAAGAGATGAAATTACTTCTTCCAGAAGTATCACCTGCTCCATATCATTTTCATAGAACCCGTATTCAACAGGAATTCCTGTAAGATGCTCACTCAGACATCTTTTATAATTAAAACCAGACAGCTTGTATACCTCATCTGCAATTTCAATAGTATTACGGCAGTTTACCGTAAGTTTATAGCTTGTAAAGTCTCCGTAGGATTTAATCAGCGACAGCATTTCTCTGACATTTAATTTTTTATTATAAATATTCTGTCTTTCCAAATCACAAAATATATTCCAGTTTCCTTCTTTAAGTCCTCCTTTTAAAAGAGAATCCATTACAAGCAGATACTCCTCATTTATCAAATCCTGGCCTTCGTCAATAATAAGTCTGTCAAATTTGCTGAAAGGATATTTTTCAAGAACTTTAAGCGCATAATCCGGCAAGTCTTCACTATAATAATGGCTGTCTGTCCGGTCAGGTAGTTTAAAGTATCCATGCTTTCTGGTCAAAGATTCAAGATAATCAAGAAATGGAGCTACATGATATTTGTTTTCACTTTCCGGGAAATATTCTTTTAATTGATATTGAAGCCAGGATGCAAGGAGTCTGTTAAAGCAAATAATAAGCGTGTATTTATCTTCAGAAATACTTCTTTTGGCTGCTTCGAGAGCAAGCATTGTTTTGCCTGTTCCTGCTGCCCCTTTAAAAATACATCTTTCATTCTCTTCAAGTGCGTCAAGACAATCATACTGTTCATTTGTAAAAGCATTTATGCGTTTTTCTATTTTGTTTACTTTGTCAGATAAAACTTCATTGAATTCAAAACTACCTCTTAGTTGCCTCAGAAGTTCAGAAATATCTTTTTTTAAGGGATGGGATTTACCAGGATTATACCAGCTTTCATTTTTGTAGGTTTTTAAGGAATTCTCAAAAAGAACATTAATATATTCTGTTATTGAATATTTTGTATTATTGTCAAAAACTCTCCATTTCTCAATCTCCAGATCTGAATAGTTAAAATCTATTTCAGGGAATACTACTCCGTAAGTGATTAAAAAAGAGTTATATCTGCTTTCAAGACCAAACCATTTTTTCAGATTTTCGTGTAGGGAGTACATTGCACGAAGAGCTTGCTTGAAGGGTCCTTCTTCTGAAGCATAGATAGCTCTTCCATCACTATTCCTTATTTCCCACTCACCGTCTTTTCTCTGAATAGCGTTGCCAGATTTTACTTCAAGAACAAAGAGTCCTTTCTGGGGAACCATAACAAGAAAATCTATTTCCCTTCCAATGCAGGTTACCTGGTTTGGAAGATTATATGAGTGAAGAGCAACCCAGTCATCTGTTTCAGGAGCATCTCTCAGAAGATTAAAAACCAGGCTTTCTCCATAATTTTCAATTCTGCCTTTAAGGTATGGTGGAATCATCCTTGTCATGGCATATCCTTTATATTAATTTACAATTAATAATACTATTATTATTATATTTATAATTAATTTTTATTGTTAATATTATCTAAAATATTAATTATAATATTCTATCACAATTACATAATAATTATTTAAATTTATAATAGTTGAAATTATCTAAGACTCTGGGTTTTCCTATTCACCATCATTTATCTCCCCTTCAAGTTCCAGTGCTTCAATCTTTGGCAGGGTACTTCCTATAATTCCTTCCAGATCCCCATACATTCCGGCAGTATTTTTAAGCACCCTTTTTAGCTGGGTCTCTCTTTTATCCCATAGTTTCTGGAC
>DUQM01000056.1 GCA_012837825.1 Actinomycetota bacterium
AATATATTAATAAAAGTATTAATACAATTTACGTTTTTTAAGATAGGTAAAAAAATTTAACCGGGAGTAGCGTTGCTCTTTTAAGCAAAGAAGTATTTTATATCTATAAAAGATATAAGAAACTTCTTTTTTATTTTTTTAGGGAAAAGTAATTAGCGAAAGAGTAAAAAATTGAGTTATGTCCATTATGTCCAAAATATGATGTTCGGTTATTAGAAAGAATTCCAATAAGACTGAATTTCTTCAGGCTGTAAAAGAAGTTCCATACATGTATTGGAATCCGTTTTTGGCATCATTCCAGATATGTCAGGGCAGAAATACCGGAGAGAAAGAAAAATAATTAAGGAATGCTCATATATTATAATTGCAGTGTTTATAAAAGTTGCTGAAGCATTGCTGAAACAATGCTTGCTCAGGGGATTGCTTGGCAGCTGCATCTGGCAATTAATATATTTTAAAAATAAATAACAACAAGCCTGTAAAGAGATAAATCTGTCCAGGCTTGTTGTATAAAAAGTTTCTTTTATTTATGTCCTTTTGGCTTTAAGAAGACCTTCTTCTCTTCTTATTTTTCTCAGAGCTTCCACATATTCTTTGTCATAAGTGCAGCAACCCACATTTTTCTGCCTTATAAGAAGTTCGATACACTGATCACATGCTGTGCACCATTTTACTTCATCATCTCTGTTTTCCTTCATTTTTGCTGCCATTGCCGAATCAGCCAGAGACTGTCTTCCAATGGCAATCATATCCGTGACCCCGTCTTTTATATTCCTGTTGCCCCAGTATCTGATTGAAGCCTCTTCTTTTTTAACGGCCTGGAGATTATTGTTGCCGTTATTTAATACTGAATATGCGGAGCCTATAACCACAGTTTCAGGCTTTAAAACACTTCTGACTGCTTTCTGGAATGTAAAATGCAGATAGACATCATCAGGTATTTTTTTGTCAGGCTGAGATAATGCAAGGGTAATAGACGGGCAACCCGCAGACACCAGTATATAGTCTGCACCTCTTGCTTCCAGATTTTTTACAAGATCAAGAGACTCACTGATGTCCATCAGGGATGAATCCGGTCCAGCGCTTCCGCAACCACCGGGAAATCCTTCCCATACAGATACTTTTGAACCAATTATGAAAGCCGGATCATTTATTTCTTTCTGAATTCTCTCATAAATAGTATAAGCAAATCTTGTCCTGTTTTCCCAGGAGCCACCAAATTTCCATTTCCTGTCATTGTAAGGCCTGAGTATCTGGGAACCAAGGTAGCCATGGCATAGTTTCATGTCAATACCATCAGCGCCGGCAGCATGAGCAATTTTTGCGGAAATAACAAAATCATCCATAATTTTTTCCATTGCTTCCTCTGTCAGCAGTTCTCCTCCGAAACCCGGCAAAGGTTTTACAGTAACTCTTTTAGAGAAATCGGGATGGCTTATTTCGCCTGAATGAGTCAGCTGGAATAGAAATATTGTCTTCGGATTTATCGACTTCATCTCCTTCACAAATTTTGCAAGAGCTTTTTCGTTTTTTGGCATGATGCTAAGCTGCATTTTTCTTGAACGGCTTTCATATCCTATTGTGATAGCTTCAAGAACAACTACTCCTGAGCCGCCTTCAAAATGTTTTCTGTATCTTCTGTAAGTTTTTTCACCCGGATTTCCTTCTTCGTCCGCATCGCAACATTCCATTGCATTAATTGCAATTCTGTTTTCAGAAATCTTGCTTCCTATTTTAACAGGCCGGAAAAGGTAGTTGGTTTCACTCATTTTAATCTCCCTTCAAAAATATTTTATTATATTGAGACCGAGATTATCTATTATGAAATTTACTCTATTTTATTATTATTTAACGTAAATGAATATACTGACTTGGGATAAAACCGGTAATATACCAGTAAAATAATAGTATATTACTTTTAAAAAACCTTGTAATTTTTCTTTTCCTCTGAAAAAGAACTTTCAGTACGGTATCCTGCTTCCGCATAGTGATTTTGTGCTATGATAAACCTGAAATGCTTCCTGCCGATAAAGGTTTTTTTAAATTGCTTTCTGGCAGTCCATCATGATTTATATTTCTATTGATGAGCTTATAGCAGTCTCAAAATCCTTCGGTTTCAGCCACATATCTATTCTTAGCTTTATCGGAGTAATTATAAGGAAGCACAGCTGATCCTGCCGATTATCCGGGTGATGCAGTAACTTTAAGCTTATTATAATAAGCCTCTTTCCGGCAAAATGAGATACAGGTAATATGCGATTATATAAAGTGTTCTTATCCTGGAAGTATTCTTATCCTGGCGATAAATTTGGATTAAATTTGGATATATAAACTATATTTTATTTACTTAAAATACTTATTAATATATTATATATTTCCTAAATTATTTCAGATCTTTGGAATTTCTAAAAATCGGAGGAAAATATGTCTGACAATAGTTATGATTTTAATAAAATACTTTCCCAAAGATCGCAGAATCTTGAGGAAAGTCCTACTTTCGCACTTGAAAAAAAGATAGATGCGTTTGATTTGAAATTAAAAAAAGAGGGCAAATTTGTTATCAGGTTTGGAATAGGCCAGCCTGATTTTAATACACCTGAAAATATTAAAGATGCTGCCAGGACTGCAATTGATGAAAACAAGACAAAATATACTACATCAACTGGTATAAAAGAACTCAAGAATGCAATTCTGGAAAAATTCAGAAAAGAAAATAATCTTGACTATGAATTGGAAAATATTTTTGTCGGCAATGGTGCGAAACAGGTTCTTGATGTGATTATCAGAACTTTTGTAAACAGGGACGACATAGTTCTTGTACCGGTGCCTTACTGGGTAAGTTATACCCAGCAGATTATCCTGTCAGAAGGAAAGCCTGTTTTTATCAGATGCAATAAAGATCTTAAGATAGATTTAAATGAACTGGAAAAAACATGCAGCAAATATAAAGGCAGGATAAAGCTGATAATACTGAATAGCCCGAATAATCCCAGTGGCGCAGTCTATAGCAAAAGTGAACTGAAGGCTATAGGGGAAATATGCGCAAAACATGGTATTTTTATAATATCAGACGAAGTATATGAAAAATTTATTTATGGGGATGCAAAACATTACAGCATTGCCGCATTCAGTGAAGAATTAAAAAAAATAACCATTACCGTCAATGCCGTTTCAAAAACATATTCCATGACAGGATGGAGAATAGGTTATTGCGCTGCTGCCGGGGAAATAATCAGCCAGATGGCAAAGATTCAGGATCAGGCTGCATCAAATCCCTGTACGCCTGCGCAGTGGGCAGCGGTTGAAGCTCTTGCGGGAAGCCAGGAATCAGTAAGCGCCATGAAAGCTGAGTATGAGAAAAGAAGAGACTATATTTTCAAAAGGCTTGGCAGTATAAAGAATATAAGGTGTACTCTTCCTGAAGGAGCTTTTTATATATTTCCTGATATCTCGGGATTCTTTAACAAGACAATAAAAAATTCTTTTGATTTTGCAGACCAACTTCTTGAAAATGATCTGGTAGCCGTGGTTCCCGGCGCTGCTTTTGGTGATGATAGATTTATAAGGATAAGTTATGCTGTGTCGATGGATAATATTAAAGAAGGTGTTGACCGGTTTGAAAATTTCTGTAAAAAGATTTCATAGTTGACTGCAAAACATTATAATTTAAATGAGCAACATAATCTAGATAGATTCAAAAATGAAAAGGTTTTTAAAAACAGGTCTGTTTTTTGTTATTGCTTTTATTGTTATTATTTTTCTGCCATATAATATTTATTCCCAGGATAATATTGATACCGAGGCACAGCTCACAATTCAGGACAAGGTTCTTATGGTCCAGCCCTCGGTATGCTTTGTCTCTACATTCTGGTCTGCGAGAGTATATGACGATAATACTGAAAAATGGAGCGAACCTTATTATTACGGTCCGGTTTGCGGAACAGGGTTTTGCGTCAATTCCGAAACAGGCCATATAATCACTGCCGGACATGTCGTAGACATACCTTACAATACATTGAAAAGGGAGATACTTGACCGGTATATTCTGGATGAATATCCGGACGATTATTACGAATTATCTGAATCAGACTGGGATACTATTTTCATTTTCTTTAAGGTGGAGGGAATACAGAAAAGCGCTCCGGACAGAAAGATATTTGTACAGTTCAACCAGGCTGTTGCCTCAATACCTGTGGAAAAGGATGAAAAATTCATACGGGCAGAGTTAATAGAATTAAGTGACAGGAAAAATAAAGATATTGCAATGATACAGATTCAGCCTGTGGCGGGAAAAGCTCTTTCTGCAGCAATTATTGCTGATTCTTCAAGTGTAGAAATTCTGGATCCGGTAAAAATCATCGGATATCCCTGGACTTCTGAAATAGGACAGGATAATCCTTTAAATACAACTGTAACGAGCGGAACTCTTAGCGGAAATATAATGATTGCAGGGAATCAGCTTATACAGATACAGGGAGATGCCAGACCCGGGAATAGCGGAGGACCTGTTCTTAATCTCTCAGGTGAGGTAATAGGTATTATTACAAATGCCACAGACGAAACAAATAACTATCTCAGACCGGGCAATGATATAAAAGTCGTTATGGGAAAGGTAGCAAACAAAACCGGGACTATTGATGAGGAATGGAAAACAGGACTTTTAATGTTCAGGCAGAAACATTACAGCGAGGCGATAAAACATTTCAGCAATGTATTAAATCTTAACCAGACTCATTTCCTTGCTCAGGAATATAAGGCAAAAGCTCAGAACAGTATTGCTGACGACATCCCTCTGGTTCCTGAGGAAAGCGTATCTGATATAAAGGAAACCATGGAAGCGGCAGATACGGAAACAAGCACATCGACTACTTTGGATTTTGAGAAAACTGTCAGAAAAAAAGAGGGAAGAATCGGACTCTTAACTATAATATTTATTGTTACAGGTTTCATACTTCTTGTTGCAGCTGCTGTGTCGGTTTTTATTTTTTTAAGGAAAAGAAATTTAAAGAAAAAAATCTTAAAAAACCGCAATATTGCTGAACCTGCAGAGCCAGTGATTACAGTTGAAGAACTGAAGGCAACAAGAAAGACCGGACTTAAAGACGGAAAAGAAGAATTATTCTGTTCAAACTGTGGTGCAACTGTTAAGAAAAACCAGCCGTTCTGTTCACAATGTGGAGCAAAACTTAACCCTTAAACAATAACTTCGGATACAGGCTTGAAAGTATTGATATTTTTAAATCGGTGTGCAATATTTATTAAAATATTAACAGCATAAATCTATAAAAAATGAAAACTTTTAATAATAAAGCAGAATGTGAAGACAAACTAAAAAGTCTTTATAAGTTCAATGAAATTTTATTGGAGAATTCTCCCAATGGTATTGTTGTTTTAAACCCCGATACTTCAATCGAATACGTAAATCCTGCTTTTGAGAAACTGACAGATTTTATGTCCGATGAAATAATCGGTACCAAACCCCCATATCCCTGGTGGGAGAAGAATGAAATACCGGAAACCTTGAAAGTATTTTCAAAACTGACATCAGGGGAACTATCAAAAGGTGAAGTATCCTACAGGTCAAAAAAAGGGAAAAAACTTAAAGTAATCGTTTTTCACACTATTTTTAAGGAAGATGGCAAAGTCAGGTATTATATTGCAAATATAGTAGACGCTACCGAAGAAAAAAAGAAAGAAAAGAAACTTGAGTACATTTCTTTCCACGACAACCTTACAGGAATTTATAACAGGGCTTATTTTAATGAGGAAATCAAAAGGTTAAGCAAAAGCAGGCTTTATCCTGTCAGCATAATAATCGGTGATATAAACAGTTTGAAACTGATAAATGACGTATTTGGCCATGACAAAGGAGACCTCCTGCTAAAGAAAATAGCGAAGATAATAAAAAAATGCTGCAGAAATGAGGATATAGTATCCAGGTGGGGCGGAGATGAATTTTCTGTAATATTACCGAAAACAAATAAGGAAACAGCAAAAAATATTATTTTGAGGATAAAAAAACTCTGCAGTCAGGAATCCATTAACAAACTGCCTGCAAGCATCTCTCTTGGTGCTGCAACTATTGAAACCGGAAGGCAGAATATAAAACTTGTAATAAAAGAAGCAGAAGAAAAAATGTATGATGCAAAACTGATGGAAAGTAAACATGTGACTAATCTGATTATAGAGGAAATCGAAAATCTACTTACAAGCAGGAACATTGAGAGCAGGAACCATATCAACCGTCTGACGGAGATGGCAAAAAAAACTGCTTCTTTCATTAACCTTAAAAAAAGTGAAACCAGAAATCTTGAGTTTTTATGCAAATTTCATGATCTCGGTAAAATAACGATACCGGAGAGCATAATAATGAAAGCTGACAAACTTCTTGATAAAGAATACAGATTAATAAAGAAAAACCCTGTTATGGGCAGCAGAATAATTGAATCATCCCCAAAAATTGCACATATATCGGAACTGATTCTTTCCTATCATGAAAGATGGGATGGAAAGGGCTATCCGAGAGGATTAAAAGGAAAGGAGATCCCATATCTTTCCAGGCTTTTTTCCATAATAAACAGTTATGATGCAATGACTTCTCAAGATATTTTATACAGGAAGCCCAAAACAAAGGAAGAAGCAGTAGAAGAATTAAAGGCATGTGCAGGAACACAGTTTGATCCTGAGCTGGTAGAGGAATTCATAAAAACTATTTAAAATTTTTCAAACTGTCAGAAAATTACAAATACTCCATACATATATATACATATACATACATATATATATCAGAATATTGTTAATTATTTTGTTTTAAATAGTTTTAAATAATATATGAAATAGCAATTTATTAGAAAAATAAATAAAATAAGCTATAAGATCGATATTATAAATAAGGTAAAAGGGAATGTAATGAATAAATTCAATATCACCACCTATAAACCCGGGAAAATAGTATGTGTCGGGATGAATTATAAAAGCCATATCAGCGAACAGGATGGAAGATTTCCGGATAAACCTGTCTTGTTTTGCAAGGCAGGAACGAGTCTTGCAAAGAATGGTGACAATATCTTATGCCCTGAAGAAGTAAATGAGCTTGATTATGAGGTGGAGCTTGCAGTTGTAATGGGAAAAAAAGCAAAAAACGTCGGTGCCGCCGATATAAATGATTATATCTATGGCTATACAATAATGAATGACATAACAGCTAGGGATATTCAGAAAAAAGAAGGGCAATGGTTCAGGGCAAAAAGTTTTGATACTTTTGCGCCCGTGGGGCCGGAAATAATTTCTGCAGAGCTCATTAAAGATCCGGATAATATTAGTCTGAGAAGTTACGTGAATGGTGAGCTGAGACAGGAATCAAATACTTCGGATATGATTTTTAGTGTTTATGAACTTGTTTCCTTTATATCGAGATCCATGACTCTTGAAGAAGGTGATCTGATTTCTACAGGCACTCCGGCGGGAGTGGGAGCTTTTATGAAGCAGAAAAGTTTTCTGAAGGATGGAGACATAATAACCTGCCATATTGATAATATCGGAGATCTTGTAAACAAAGTCATAAAAAATAATCTATGATTATTTTTTGAAAATTTGATAATTTCCCCTTATAATCTAATTATTAATTAAAAAAACGTTTTTTTATATTTAAAGGGGTTTTTATGAACTCAAGAGAGAAATTTCTTTCAGTCATGAAGATGCAGGGTTCTGACTACCGCGATGTCGAAATTCCGAAAGTAGAGTTCGGTTACTGGGCAGGAACGATAAGGAGATGGTTTAACGAGGGTCTTCCCATGGCTGAGAATATCCCAAAGAATTATTCCAATGGCATTGCTATAATGGCAAACAAAAATATTTATGGAGAAATGGAAAAGGCAGGAGATGTAAATGTCCAGCCGATTTTTAATCTTGACCAGTATCTTACAAAGTTTCCTCTTGACTACAGCCCTATGCTTGAGAGAGAGATAATAGACAAAACAGAAACACATATTACATACAAGGATGAATATGGCGTTACCAATAAAAGTACAATTGACATAACCACTCTTCCGATGGAAATCGATAATCCGGTAAAAAACCGGGATTCATGGTATGAATACAAGCAACATTACGGAAGTGAAACCATTTCAAAAAGACTCCCTCCCAACTGGAATGATGTTGTAAGCAGCCTTAAGAACAGGGATTTTCCCATAAGACTTGGCGGAACAAACGGAGGTTTTCTGGGTTTTCCCAGGCAGATTATGGGAGTAACCAGATATATGATGGCGCTGATAGATGATCCGGAGCTTATACATGATATTAATAATACTTTCTGTAACTTTTTAATAGAATATTACGGTAAAATATGCAGCGATATTGAAATAGACTGCATACTCATATGGGAAGATATGGCATATAAATCAGGTTCGCTTATCTCTCCGCAGCATTTCAGGGAATTTCTCACCCCTTATTATAAGCGTATTGTAAATTTTGCACATGAAGCAGGAATAGACATAATTCTGACAGACAGCGACGGTTATGTTGAAGATCTTATCCCTCTTATAGTGGAAACCGGTGTAACCGGGATGTATCCTTTTGAGATAGCTGCAGGAAATGACATTCTTAAAATCAGAAAATCCTTTCCGGATTTTCAGATCATGGGAGGATTCGATAAGAGAAAAATGTTTGCCGGGAGCAGCTATGACCAGATTGATAAAGAATTGGAAAAAATCAGGGAAATGCTGAAAAAAGGGAGATATATACCTCATACCGATCATTTTGTTTCCGAAGACTGTACTTTTGATTTTTTTTCCTACTACAGAAAAAAACTTAATGAGATTATTGATGATTTTTAAAAAATCAGACAAAACCGGTATGACCGGCAGCAGTATTGTTTTTTTGCAGACCCTTTGAAGCTGCTGTTGGTTTGTGATATTAAAAATATTTTTATTTAAAGTAAATAATATTTTTAGATGGGAGGAAAATTGATAGAGACAAAAAACATAATTCCAGTTGAAGGGGAACCTGATATAAACAGGCTTCTTGCTGCTTTCAAAAGAAAACCTGTAGACAGGGTGCCTAATTTTGAAATTCTTATGGAAGACAAACATGTTGAAAAAATTCTTGGCAAGTATGCGGGCAATACGCTTTCCTATGGAGGAGATCCGGCAAAAGGTGCAAATGCCGAAGCAGGAAGACCTATGTATCCCGATGATTTTATTGACCTCTGCTGCATAACAGGCCAGGACGCGCTTCTGTTTGACGGCGGGCTTTGGACACCTTTTAAGGCGCAAGATGAAAACGGAAACTGGGTTCCCGCATACAGCAGATCTGTAAGGACAAGAAAGGAATTTGAATCATTAAAACTGGAATCAGAGGAGAGCATAAAAAGCACTATCAGCTATGTGCGGGAATATAAAGATGCAATCAAAAGAAGAGGCAAGAAAATAGGAGTTTCTGTCCTTTATGGATGCATATCGCAGACATTGTATGAGTTTGTTGTGGGAATGAATGATTTTATGATGATGGTTTACGAAGACAGGGAACTGGTTGAGGAAATGCTTGAGACCTCAACAGTTCATTTCGTAAATCTCACCAAGGCTCTTGTAAAAGAAGGCATTGACTTCATCTTCCCTTCGGATGATGTTGCCTTCAAAACGGGCTTGTTTATACCGCCAAAAATATTTAAAGAAATCTGGGTTCCCAGGATGGCAAGAATATTTGAACCTGCTGTAAATGCCGGTATTCCGGTAATGTTTCATTCAGACGGTAAAATAGACGATATTGTTGAGGATCTGATAAATATGGGACTGGACTGCCTGAATCCTCTGGATCCATATGGAATAGACTACAGGGATTACAAGAAGAGATACGGTTCACGTTTGTGTCTCTCAGGCAATGTAGATGTTGAGTTTCCTTTGGGGAACGGTACTCCGGAAGAGGTGGATTCGGATGTAAAAGCACATATGGAAGTATTAAAACCCGGCTATGGTTATGTAGCTACCTGTTCTCATTCGATTGTAAATTACATACCGCATGAGAATTATATTGCATATATAAATGCGATACATAAATATGGAAAGTACTAAGAGTAATCCGGATGATTAAATCCTTAAAATAAATCAATAACAAAACAAAAGGATGAAAGGTATCATAGATGTCTACTATATTAAATGATATTTACGAACTTACAGTTCAGGGAAATTACAATGAAATCGGAGGGGTAGTTCAGAAAGCTGTAGATGAAGGAATAAAAATTGACAGCATTATAAATGAATCACTTTCAAAAGCCATGCTTTATGTGGGCGATAAATTCGGTGAAGGAGAATTATATATGCCGGACATGCTGCTTGCTGCAAAGACAATGAAAACAGCAATGGACATCCTAAGACCTCTGATGAAAGGTGACGAGAATCTCTCTGAAAAAGGTACATTGGTGATAGGCACGGTCAAAGGTGATCTGCATGATATTGGAAAGAATCTTGTTATCACAATGGCAGAGGGACAGGGTTTTAAAGTAATAGATCTGGGCATAGATGTTGATTATGAGAAATTTGTGGAAGCTATAAATGAGCACAAGCCGGATATTGTTGCATTTTCGGGACTACTTACAACTACTTTGGGAAATATAGCGGAACATATAAAAACATTGGAAGATTCCGGTCTGAGAAAACAGGTTATTCTGGCAGTTGGAGGAGCACCGGTTACAAGAGAATTTGCTGACAGATACGGAATTGAGATTTATGCTCCTGATGCTTCCACTGCAGCAAAAGAATTTGTAAAAGCTTTGTCAGAAAAAAAATAAAAAAGTAAAATATCAATTATAATTTACAAGCTTTCGTACAAAGGATAGAAATGGCAAATATTAAAAACATAAGAAAAGCCTTATGTGAGATCGGGAAACTATGTTTTAACAGAAATCTTCTGGATTCAAGCGGCGGGAATATATCGATCAGGGATGGAGACAAAGTATATATTACTCCGAGACAGGCAGGAGAACATCATCAGTGGTCAATTGATGAAGACTCGATAATTGTTACAGACTTGTGCAAAGTACCGGTGACAGGCGAGTCGGATAAAATTACAAGGGAAGCCATATGCCATTATTATATCTACCATGCTTTTCCAGATATCGGGGCCGTCCTGCATGCCCATCCCCCATATATGATGACTTTCGGTTCTGCGCATATGGATATTCCGGCAGTTTCAGAGGGAACAAGATGCGTTATAAGCCCTAAGATACCTATAACGCACATTGAAGAATCAGTCCCAGGCTCAGAACAGCAGGCAGTAAGGATAGTGGAAAATTTTGAATGGAGAAGGAAACAGGATCCTGATGCGGGACTTATATGCGGTATTCCCTTTCATGGGGTTTTTTCTGCGGCAGTCGATCTTAATTATGCTTATCTGTATGTCGAGGTTGCGGAAACAAACTGCAAGATACTTATAAACAGACAAATAATGTTTGGAAACAACCCTAAAGCTGATTTTTCTATCCATCATGATATATCCCGGGAGGAAATATCAACTATTGCCCAGTCAAAAGAAGTATGCCCTTCAGGACTGAGATACAGGGATGCATTTGGCAGGGAGACTACTTATCAAAGCAATAAAGATAATGGTCAGACTTTTTCGGAAAAAAGAAATACCGAAATTTCTGAAGATATGGTAAGCAAAATAACCAATGAAGTTTTAAGAAAGATAAAAAGGGATTGATTCAGTATCTTTTAAGCTATTCTTTTCTTAGGGCATAAGATGGAAAGTAAAATCGGAAGCAATATTGAAGCTATTTAAGTTTTTAATTAATAAGTAAATTAAAAACTTTTTACTTTAATATGTTTTAAAAATTATGAAGAAAAACGAAAAAAAACTTATTTTGCTTACAAATGATGACGGTATAGAGGCCGAAGGCATTAATGCGCTTTATAAAGTCTTCTCTCAGGAAAAGGATTATGACGTCAGGGTAATAGCGCCTCAGTTCGAAAGAAGTGCGGTAGGTCATGGCATAACGGTCTTTGACCCCATATGGGTTAAAAAAGAATACAGAAACGGTATATTCTATGGTTATGTAGTTAATGGCACTCCTGCAGATTGTGTGAAACTATATAGCGAACTTATTGGGGAAAAACCGGATCTTCTTGTTTCAGGCATAAACCGCGGCTCAAATATCGGTGAAAATATAATTTATTCCGGCACAGTTTCGGCAGCAATCGAAGGAATATGTAATGACATATCCTCAATAGCTGTATCCCTTGACAGCTATATTGATACCAACTATTCATTTGCGGCAAAATTTTCAAAGAAGATTTCCGATCTTGTGCTTAAAAACAATAATATGCCTCCAAAGATGCTCCTTAATATAAACATCCCCGACCTTTCCGAAGATAAAATAAAGGGGGTAAAAATAACAAGACAAAGCGATGCAAAATTCAAGGATTTTTTTCTTAAAAGAACCGATCCGCGCGGCAGGGATTATTATTGGATGGACGGAGAATTCGTTGAGATTACCCATTGCAATGACAGCGATTATTGCGCTTTAAAAGAGGGTTATGTTTCAATAACTCCTATCCACTACGATATGACTGATTACAGTAAATTATCTTTTCTGGAAAAATGGGAAATAAAATTAGATGAATAATAAAAAGAAGCAATATATTAAAGATATAAAGGCAGGAAATATAGTCAGTTCTTCTTTTCTTGTCGTAAGAAAAGAAAATAAAAAAGATAAAAACAACAAGGATTTTATTGATGTTGAACTGCAGGACAGCACAGGCAGGATTAATGCAAAAATCTGGAATGATTCAATCCCCAGGACTGAAACATTTGCAAAAAAAGATATTGTATTGATTGAAGGCAGGGCAGAAGATAGCTTCGGAAAACAGATAAATATAAAGAGTCTTAAAAGATTAGAGTATCAGGACAATGATTCCTCTTTTTATGATTTCAAGAGCAGAAAAGCCGACCCGGCTTTTCTAAAGAATCTGACGGATTTCCTGAATGATATGATTTCGAATATAAGCAATATTTTTTTAAAGAAATTGCTTAAAAGTTTTTTTGACGAGCCGGATTTTCTGGATAAATTCAAATATTCCACTGCTGCAGTAAAAAACCATCATGCGCTTGAAGGAGGTCTTCTTATACACACAATGTCAATGGTCAGGCTTTGCAATTTTGTAGTTGATTTGTATAAGGAAAACATGATTATAGACAAAGATATGGTTATTTGCGGAGCTATACTGCACGATATCGGAAAAACAGTAGGGTATTCAGTTGAAAATTTTTTGGATATTAATGATGAAGAAAGCCTTATAAGCCATATAAGCATCGGATACGGCATGGTTCTTGAAAAAATAAATTCCATCAAAGGTTTTCCCGACAGAACAAGGCAGGAACTTCTTCATATAATTTTAAGTCATCATGGCGCAAGGGAATTCGGTTCTCCCGTAGAGCCGCAGACTCTTGAAGCAATAGTGATTTATAATGTAGACAGACTTGATGCGGATATTGATCATTATTTTACACTGCTACAGGACAGTTTGGAGACTAATGTATTTCAATATTCAAATTACTTCAGAAGAAAAATATATATTAAAGACAGCAATGCAGCTGAGGGCAAAAATAATACTGAAGATTCCGGCGAAAAACAAAATAATAATTTTCTGCAGGATAAACTACTTTAAAATCAGCACCAGCCCTATAAGAACAAACATTATATGTAACACCAGGATATAAATAAGCATGCAGGTAAAAACAGAACTGATGTTGAAGTTTGCAATATCTGAGAAAGTACCTGAAAAATTTTTATAGGTATTGTTTATATTGACGGTAATGTCATCAATGTTTTTACTTATTTTGGTAAGATCAGCTGAATTTGTATTAATATAAAGAGCGGTTTTCCCTATATCGGAAGATAATAAAGAAAGACTGTCTCCTACTCCAATGAAATACTCATAGGATTTCTCAAGGGGCCTGTAACCAAGTATTTCAAAATTTATTGTTTCGGCAATATCATAGAATGCAAATGAAGAGGTTCCAAGTAATTCCTGAGCATTTGCGAGGGTCTCCTCAACCTGCTTTAAGGTAAGAGATGCATTTTTAAGACCTTCTGAAGTATCTCTCATCATATCTGATACTGACAATATGTTTTTATCCAGAGAAGCGCCAAAATCAGCTTCTTCCCGAGTGAAAGATAAATTTTTTTTAAAATATACCAATCCTGTCACGGATAAAGCGCAACCTGATACTCCAAAAAGAATCAATATAATTGAGAAAATATATTTTATTAAAGATTTTTTGGCATCCATATAATTCTCCTTATTAAACAAGACAAAGATAAATCAGACAATTAAAAATATACATACTACTGATTTTATTATTATTTTTATCATATTGGTAATGCTAATAAATATTTAATCAAAATAATTTTAAAAATTATTGACAATGGGACGATATATAATTAAAGTTAGATAAGACTAACTTTAATATATAAAAGTAGCTTTATAAGGCAAGGATTATAAAATGTTTGGCAGAAAATTGAATTTTAAACATAAGCATGATTTTTTATCCGGAAGTAAGACGGATTTTACAGAAAAAGAGGCTTTGTTTTTATGCAATGCAGATAAAAATACCAGATATATTATAGACAATATTTTTGCGGGACATATTCTTACGCAAAGGCTGTTTTCAATAGGGATTATCCCGGGTGAAACAATAACTGTAGGAGACATCTCAGCATGGGGTCCTGTAACCATAATTGCAAAAGGAATAAAAATTGCGCTGGGCAGAGGAGTAGCGGCGAAAATATCTTTAAAAAAAATAGATGAGACCAGAGATAACGCTCAGGATGGATAAAACAATAAAGGTAGCACTTATAGGTACTCCCAATTCAGGCAAGACTACTATTTTTAATGAGCTTACCGGTGCCAGGCAACATGTTGGCAACTACCCGGGTGTTACTGTTGAACATAAATCAGGTGAATTGTTAAAAGATGGCTACAGGATAAAATTTACTGATCTGCCTGGCATTTACAGCCTTTTTGCTTATTCTCCGGAAGAAGCAGTTTCAAGAAATTATCTGCTAAAAGAAAAACCTGATGTCGTCCTGAACATAATCGATTCTTCAGCCCTTGAAAGAAATCTTTATCTGTCAACACAGCTGATTGAAATGAATCTTCCGATTATTTTTGTTTTCAATATGTTTGATTCTCTTAAAAATAAAACTGATTATGACCTTGAACTTCTCTCAAAACTGCTTGGAGGACCGATAGCCGGAACTATCGGGAATCAGGGTAAAGGCATAAAAGAGCTTCCGGGCATTATTATAGATTTTTACAATGAAATATCAGATAGAAAAAAAACAAGAATAAATTATCATGATGAAATTGAGAATGAAATAAAAAAAATAAGCGATATCTTTGTAAAGGAAAAACCGGAGTCTGATGAAAATGATAATTTGAGATGGGTTTCCGTCAAACTGCTTGAGCAGGATCCTGTGTTTATAAAAGATATGATCAGAAAGACTGATGAATTGTTTTACAGGAAACTGGAAATCCAGGTCAGCAGTTCCATAAATCACATAAACAGTATCCTTAAATCAGAACCTTTAAGGCTTATAGCAGAAGCAAGATATGGTTTTATAAACGGCGCCTTAAAGGAAGCATTTATTTTAAAAAAAGAAAGTAATGAAAATATTACCGATAAGCTTGACGGAATACTTTTAAATAAGTTTCTCGGACTTCCAATTTTTGCATTTTTAATGTGGGCAATGTTCCAGGTAGTTTTCAAACTGGGAGATTATCCCATGAACTGGCTCAATCTTCTGTTTTTGAAACTTTCTGAATGGCTGACCAATATTCTGCCTTCGGGACTTCTGCAGTCTCTTCTGGTGGATGGTGTAATATCAGGTGTCGGAGGAATACTGATATTTACCCCGAAAATCATGCTTCTTTTCATATTTATTGCTTTTTTTGAAGACAGCGGCTACATGGCAAGAGTGGCATTTATTATGGACAGGATTATGCATAAAATCGGTCTTCACGGAAAGTCCTTTATTCCTATGCTGATAGGTTTTGGCTGCACAATACCTGCATATATGTGCGCAAGAACTCTGGAGAACAAAAATGACCGCATGATAACGATGCACATTAATACTTTTATGAGCTGCGGCGGAAGACTTCCCATATATATATTATTTGCAGGCACATTTTTCCCGGGTAATGCAGGCAATATTATATTTTCAATATATCTGATCGGAATTGTCTTTGCCATAGCAACTGCAAAATTTCTGAGAGTAACAAGATTTAGAGGTGAAGCGGAACCCTTTGTAATGGAACTGCCGCCTTACAGAATGCCTTCGCTTAAAAGCATATTCATCCATATGTGGGAAAGAACCTGGCAGTATCTCAAGAAAGCAGGGACCATAATCCTGGCTATATCCATGATCATGTGGTTTCTTTTTACATTTCCGCTTACCCCCGAAAATGAACCTTCCTCACTGGAAGATTCATATGCCGGAAGGATAGGAGTATTTATATCTCCGATTTTCAAGCCTCTGGGATTTGACTGGAAATTATCCCTGGCATCTCTTACCGGGACAGCAGGCAAGGAAGTTGTTGTGTCAACAATAGGAACCTTGTTTAGCCTTTCTGATAATGCTGCAGAGGAAAGGGAAGACAATAATGTGAATTTATCAGAACAGGAAAAAGTCATGTCTTCAATTTCAGATGCCTATCATCCTCTGACAGGTTATAACTTTATGCTTTTCTCTTTGCTTTACTTTCCGTGTATAGCAAGTCTGGCAGTGTTTCAGAAAGAGGCAGGCTTTAAGGAACTCATGTTTCAGGTAGTATTTACCATGGCTCTTGCATGGGTTGTGTCGTTCATTGTTTATCAGATAGGGAGATTCTTTATATAAAATGAAAATTAATATGGAAATAATAATTATAATAATTATCTTAACAGTTGCCATCGCATATTTTTTGTTTCATCTGATTTCCGGACTTTTGCAAAAGAAAAGCTGCTGCTGTGGAGACAGTGGTAAAAAATGCCGCAAAAAAGAAATAATGGAATATCTTAAAAAAAAGGGTAATTAGCATTTTGCCGTATAATATGAAAAAATATAATAGATTTTATTTTATGGAGATGATTTGATTGGTTGACTTATCTGCAAGTCTTGAAGATTATCTTGAAGCGATATATCTCATTAATCAGAATAAAAAAGTGGTAAGGGTGAAAGAGGTTGCTAAGTTTCTGGATGTTAAAACTCCTTCTGTAGTGGATGCTGTTTCAAAACTTTCAGAGAAGGGACTTGTTGTTCATGAAAAATATGGCTATCTGACATTATCAAAAAAGGGAAATGATGTCGCAAAAATTATTTACAACAAACATGAACAGATATTCAAATTTTTAAATGAAGTCCTCGGTATCGATGAAGAAACATCCCAGAAAGATGCCTGCTCACTGGAGCATCATATTAGCAAAAACTCCATGGAAAAGATGGTAAAATTTATGAAATTTCTGGAATCAAAACCAGAGGAATATAAAAAATGGATAAGTGATTTTAATAATTTTATAAAATCTGATATTTAATGCAGCTAACTGCATTATCCATAGTTCTTTTAACAGCTTCAATAATTTCCACACCTCTAGTGCTTTACTTCAATAATTTCCATAACTCCCGCATTTTATATCTTATACAGAAAACCCGGCTATATAAGTTCGGAACCGTTGCTCCTGATGACAGCTGTAATTTTGCGGATCCTGTCTGCTGCAGTGGAAAGCATGGTTTTGCACATACGGTTGAAAATTTTTTCAATCATAAGACGTGCAGGAATTACTTTAATTCCGGAATATATGTTAAGCCATCATGAACGGTATAATGAAAATAGATATCCGAGAGGATGAGAGGATAAAAAGGATTGGAAATTCCTTTAGTAACCCTGTTATCAGCCTGTGGGCGGCATGTCTTATTATCAGCTTGTGAACAGTATGTTTTTATAAAAGGTAATTTTTTTATTTAGTATCTTGCAATACATAATACTATGTGATATCATGCAGTTGTTATTATAAGGAAAGGGCCTGAAAATGAATATACAATTTAAGAAAGGAGTTCTGGAACTATGTGTATTATCTCTTCTTACAAAGCAGGACAGGTATGGTTATGAGCTGGTTAATGAAATTTCCAAAAATATTAAGATTTCCGAAGGGACTATTTATCCCTTATTAAGAAGATTAAAAAATGAAAATTATGTAACCACTTATCTTGAAGAATCCAAAGAAGGAGCTCCCAGAAAATACTACAAACTTACTGAATCCGGAAAAGAAGTAAACGATTTGCTGAGAAAAGACTGGGAAGAATTTGTGGAAAAAGTTAACCATCTCCTGGAAGGCGGTGATATTAATGAATAAAAAAACCTTTTTGGAAAAACTTGAGAAAAATCTGAAAGGACTCTCAAAAGAAGAAATCAAGGATATTCTTTTTGATTTCGAAGAGTATTTTGCTGTCGGTATTCAGAAAAATCGCATAGAGGAAGAACTGTCTTCTTCGCTTGGGGATCCGAGAGTACTTGCAAAACAGTTAAAAGCAGCTTCATATATAAAAAAAGCTGAGGAAAATACTTCTGCAGGAAATATAGCAAGGGCTGTTTTTACATCCATAGGTCTTAGTTTTTTTAATCTTGTTTTTATTCTCCCTCTCTTTATTGTCATAATTGCTTTGTTTGCAGCTCTTTTTGCATGCTCGGTAACAATTTCAGCTGCAGGGGTAACAGGATTTGTTTCAAGCATATTTTATCCGGTTTTTTCGAATTATCTGGCATTCACAGTCAACCCGGCAGTAGGCATATTTGCTTTTCTTGGAATTACAGCATTGGGAGTGCTGTTCTTTATTGGCAATGTTTATCTGTCAAAAGCCATGTACAAGGCTATAGTCAGATATCTTAAATTCAATCTAAATATTATCAAGGGGAGGAGGAAACAGGATGAGCATTAAGATGAAAAAACTTTTAATAGCGCTTGCGATAATTGTTGCCGGCTCATTTGTTATTGCAATTTCCCTGTTTTATTCCACCGGTGGACTCAGGCCATTGTCATCAATTACAAAGGACATTTCACAGATAGAAGAAATTGATGCTTCCGGCATAAAGGCTATAAATATCTCATCAGTAAGCGCGCCGGTAAAAGTAATTATAGGTGAAGGCAATAAAATCAAGGCGGATTTTAAGGGAAAAATAAAAACAAATATCAGCGGCAGGACGCCTGAACTCAGTATTCTGAAAATAAATGGAGAACTGACAATAGAAATCATTTATCCGGCAATTGTCGGTTTTGGGATTTTTGATATTTCCGATCTGAGTCTGGAAGTTGCAATACCCGAGGAAATAGCTGCTTTGACAAAAATAAGCACAACATCTGCAAAAATAGATATTGAAAATATTAAAGTGGCAGAGCTTTTTGCTGAAAGCGTTTCGGGAGCAATAAATTTGAATAATATTAAAGCCAATAATATTGAAATAGAGAATACTTCAGGCAAATGTCTTATAGATGATTCAAATGGCAGGATCAATATTGATACTGTTTCAGGAGAAGCAGTAATAAATCTTAAGCAATTAGATGATGAAATAAAAGTATCAAGCATTTCGGGAGATGTGAGGCTAAATATTCCTGAAGACAGTTCTTTTGATTTTGATCTGTCATCAATTTCAGGAAAAATTGAAAACAATTTAATTTCCAAAATATCTTATGCTGACAGGCAGGAAGTAAAAGGTACTGTTGGTAATGGCGATTTTAATATTAATATTAATACTATATCAGGCAGAATAGTGCTTGAGTGTAATTAAATGGAGGTAATTAAGATTGAAAATAAAATCCAAAATAATATTTCCTGCTATGATTTTGATAGCTGCAAGTCTATTGCTGACTTCCTGCATAAATTTCAGCGGACTGATCATAAAAGGCTCCGGAGAGGTAATAACCAGAGAGTTTGATATAAAAGATTTTGATTCCCTGAATTTTTCAAGTGTGGGAAAAATTGAAATAAGCCAGGGAGAAAAAGAAGCGCTTATAGTGGAAGCGGAAGATAATATTGTTGAAAGACTTGATATTGAGGTTAAGTCGGGAACTCTTTATATAGGGATGAAAAAAGGATTTGCTCATACATCAATTCTGCCCACCAAAGATATAATTTTCAAACTGACTGTAAAGGGAATAAAAGATATAAAACTTTCAGGAGCCGGCTCAATAAACGGAAGTGAAAATATTGATATCAAAAATCTTGACATTTCTTCAAGCGGACTTGGAAATGTTAATATGAAAATAGCAGGAGAGAGTGTTAAATCCATGATATCGGGCGCCGGAAAGATAGATCTTGAGGGTAAAATTAATACCCAGGAAATCCATATATCCGGACTTGGGTCATATAATGCAGAAAATATGCCCAGCAATGATTGCAAGATTATAATATCTGGCGCAGGTAATGCCAAAGTTAATGTTGTGCAAAGCCTGGATGTGAGTATCACAGGACTGGGAAGTGTTGAATACAGCGGCAGCCCTTCACTCAGACAGAATATTTCAGGTGGAGGGAACATGAAAAGCATTGATTGAACTGATGTCGGAAATACTATTACATATCATAAATTAATTAAAATGGAAGTCTGTTTTTAAATAAAAAAAAGGAGAAAATAATGACTGAATTAACAAAAAAAGAAATTGAAGATGGAAAAAAAGTTCTGGGCGGCGTAATGATATTATTATGGATTGCCGGTGTTATATCCTGGCTGGGGCTTATGTCTTTTAACTGGTTCAGCTGGATACCCGGATGGGTGCCGGGCGCTCATCATATGGCAGGAAGATTTACAGGATCTCCTGATACATTTCCTATTGTAATACCTGCAATTTATGTCGCTTCACTTATAGGGCTTTATATAAGAAAAGGCTGGGCGGTTCCGGTGACAAGAGCAGCGCTTGTTGTTACCATGGTTATATTCTTTCCTGTGGGGACTATCTTCGGTGCTATCGTATGGAAAAGGATAAATGATCCGGTTGCAAAGAAATATTTAAACTACGGAATTAAAAACGGAGAAGACGAAGAGAAAGATAATGGTGAACCGGATGTAAAAGAAGACGATGCTGCTCAGGATAAAGAAAACAGCGGTATCCGGTCTTAGAAAAAATATAAAAATTAAAAATAAGCCGGGATATTTAATTTCCGGCTTATTTTTTATCTTCTAAAAATATATACTATATATTGATCTTTGATATTCTGATAAATAGTAATTTTTTATACTCGGTTTTTACTTTGCCCGGGATGCTTTCAGATACATATTGATTTATAGCGGCAGGTAAAACATTATTTTAAAGCAATGATTTTTAATAAAATAATATACATAAAAAGGAGGTAAAATGGGAATATTGGGAATTATTGTTTTTCTTATCGGTCTCATAATGCTTATTATTGGAGCCGTAAATTTTGTGCAGGCAGTATTTTATATCGGACTGACAGTACTGATTCTGGGTGTACTGATATATTTCCTCTCAGGTTTCAGAACCGTAAGGCCTACCCAGAAAGGAATTGTTGAAAGATTCGGGAAATATATGAGAACCAGAGATCAGGGTCTTTCGTGGATTATACCTGCGTTCGAAAAAATGTATAAAGTCAATATAACAGAACAGATGGTTGACATACCTCCCCAGATGGTGATTACACGTGACAAGCTAAATGCAGAAGTAGATGCTGTGGTTTATTACAAGATAGTAGACGTTAAGGCAAGCGTTTATAATGTTGACAACCACTGTTTACAGCTTACCAGTCTTGCAAGAACTACGCTCAGGGCAGTAATCGGAAATATGACCCTTACTGATGCAAATGAAAACAGGTCTTCAATAAATTCAAAAGTTGAAGAGGTGCTTGACAAGGAAACTGCCAACTACGGAGTTGAAGTATTAAGATGCGAGATACAGAAAATAGAGCCTCCTGCCGATGTGCAGGTTTCCATGAATAATGTAGTCAAAGCTGAACAGGAAAAAATAGCAGCCAATGATTTTGCCACAGCCATGGAAACTAGAGCAGACGGAGAGAAGAGGGCGGAAATCAAGAAGGCGGAAGGAATAAAACAAGGCCTGATTCTGTCAGCTGAAGGTAGGGCAGAATCCATCAAGGTTGTTGCAAATGCTGATGCAGACAGGATAAGAGTTGTAAATGAAGCTGCAAATAAATATTTCATTGGAAATGCGCAGATACTTAAAAAGCTTGAGACTGTGGAAAATGCATTAAAAGAAAATGTAAAATTTATTGTCGATTCGGACAAAGTCCAGACAATAGTTACGGATGCAGCAGGAATTACACCTGTTCCTGTAGAAAAAAGTCGGTAAAATTATATTATAAGATAAAATAATATTATTTTTCAGGATCTGTAGATACTGAGAGATGACTTTCCGCATAGCTGTATTAAGCATTAAAACCATATTCATTTTTAATCTTTTTAGTGCTATTATTGCTTCTTGCGTCAGAATAAATTAAAAAATTATATATTTCTGTAAGGCGGAAAATGTTTAATTTCAATATAGATATTTTAATACAGGCACTGATAATTTTTATCGCCATTATGATTCAGGTCCTTATTGGTACGGTAAGATTGATAGTTATGGTTAAGGGCAAAAAGACTCTTTCAATAATTATCGGTTTTTTTGAATCAGCGACCTCGATAACTATAACAATAACTGTTGTTTCAAATGTAATGAAAGCCGGTGTGAATATATTTATTATTTTGTTTTATTCCTCAGGCTTTGCTCTTGGTCTTTTGTTGGGGATGCTGATATCAAGGAAAATTTCCAGAGACATGCTAAGCATAAATATCATTACCAGGGTTGCTGAAGTAAAAATGGAAGACGTACTGAGAGAGAACGGTTTTGGTGTTACAAGATTTGCCGGCAGCGGAAAAGACGGTGAATTAGAGATATTAAATGTCATTTGTGCAAAAAACAGTCTTTATAAACTTAAAGATATAGTAGACGTAATTGACCCGAAAGCAATGCTTGCCAGCCATACTCTTGAAGAGCTCAGCGGAGGCTTTATTTATAACCTGAGAAACAGAATACACGGATAATAAATACCGAACGTTGTAATTATAGTGCGAAGCTCTCTGATTTAAAAAATTTTTTATCGGATGCTATGATATATGATATTGCATGAATATTTTGTTATTAAAAATAAGTATCATAAAAATAGTCATAATTATATAAATTGGACAGTCAGATATTAAAAGCTCTCATACTTACCACTCTGGCAGGACTTTCCACCACAATCGGCAGTTTTATAGGACTGATGGTCAGAAAAGAAAACCCCAGATTTATGAGTTTTGTCCTGGGTTTTACTGCCGGAGTGATGATAGGCATATCATTTTTCGAACTGCTTCCCTCCGGGTTTGAAGAACTGGGTTTCTTAAAAGCAAGCATTGCTTTTGTAGCCGGATTCATTTTTATTTTTCTTATAGACACATTTATACCGCATGAATATCTTGGCCAGAAGGAAAGAAATGAAAAGAATGATCCGGACAAAAAATTATTAAGGACAGGTCTTTTTACCGCCCTGGGAGTTGCGATTCATAATTTTCCTGAAGGAATGGCTACTTTTTACTCGGCAATTCTGGATACAAAAATAGGTATTGCAATTGCTGTAGCCATAGCAATACATAATATTCCTGAAGGCATTGCAGTATCTGCTCCTATCTATAAAGCTACGGGTAGCAGAAAAAAAGCTTTTCTGTTCTCATTTTTATCAGGTGTGGTTGAACCGGTTGGTGCGGTGCTTACGGCATTTGTGCTTTTCCCTTTTTTAAATCCGATGATTCTTGGATATATCCTTTCGGGTATTGCCGGACTCATGGTTTTTATTGCAATAGATGAACTTATGCCTGTTTCCAAATCCCTGGCTCACAGCCATCTTCCTATTGCAAGTTTTATAATTGGCCTGGCAGTAATGATTACAAGCCTGGCGTTGATCAAATAAAAGGAATATATCGGAATTTTTCTTTTATAATTGTCTGTATTAGTATACAATTGCAAAACAGAATTTTATAATTTTGTAAATTGACAAGAAAGTCTTTTTAAAAGACTTTAATTTATTTTTAGAGGGAAATTGAGTTATATGTTTAAAGAAAATGAAATGTTAAAGTTATCAGATTTAAAAGATAAGAGCAAAAAGGATCTGAAAGTTCTGCTGGTTTATCCGCAGTATCCGAATACTTTCTGGAGCTTTAAGGGCATACTTAAATTTCTGAATAAAAAAGCAGCCTTTCCTCCTCTCGGATTGCTGACTGTAGCCGCAATGCTGCCTGAAAAATGGGATTTAAAACTTATAGATATGAATGTAGAGAATTTGGATGATTCAGATATTCTCTCAGCAGATGCGGTTTTCATCAGCGCCATGATTGTTCAGAAAAAATCTGTCAGAGAGGTAATTAAAAGAGTACAAAAACTGGGCAGGCCTGTTGTTGCGGGAGGACCTCTTTTTACAACTGGCTGGGAAGAATTTCTAGATGATGTTGACAGCCTGGTTCTTGGCGAGGCAGAATCCAATCTTGAACTTTTTTTAAATGATCTTTCATCAGGAAAGGTAAAGAAAATTTATGAAGCAGGTGAATTTCCTGCTATTTCAAAAACGGTAAACCCAAAATGGGATCTGATCAACATGAAGCATTACAATTCCATGTGTCTTCAGATTTCGAGAGGTTGTCCCTTCAATTGTGATTTCTGTGATATTGTGAAACTGAATGGCAGAATTAGCAGAATAAAGACAGGCCGGAAAGTTGTAGGAGAGCTTGAAGCGCTATACAGAAGCGGATGGAAAGGCGGAGTGTTCTTTGTTGACGATAATCTTATCGGTAATCAGAGAATTCTTGAGAATGAAATTCTTCCTGCCATCATTGAGTGGCAGAAAAAAAGAAAACAGCCGTTTCTATTCAATACTCAGGCATCAATCGATCTTTCCGACAAGCCAAATCTGATCAAATTAATGGTAAAAGCAGGATTTACGACAATTTTTGTCGGAATTGAAAGTCCTCAGGATGAAAGCCTTAAAGAATGCAGCAAATATCAGAATAAAAATCGCGATCTCGTAAAGTCAGTTAATATTCTGCAGAATGCCGGGTTTGAAGTGCAGGGAGGATTTATTGTCGGTTTTGACAGTGATTCGCCACACATCTTTCAGAAGCAGATAGAGTTCATTCAGAAAAGCGGCATAGTGACGGCTATGGTAGGATTGCTTACTGCATTGCCAAAGACAAAGCTTTATCAGCGTTTGAAAGAAGCGGGCAGACTGATTAAGGAATCATCCGGCTCAAATACAGGGGTGGATATGAATTTTCGCCCAAAAATGAATATGGATGTTCTTATGGATGGGTATAAAAAAATAGTAAAGACCATTTACTCTCCGAAACAATACTATGAAAGAGTAAAGACTTTCCTAAAGGAATTCAGGCCACCTTTCAGGAAAGTTCCAAAACTGCATCTATACTATATAAAGGCATTATTTGTTTCGATATGGTACTCAGGCATAAAAAATTCAGGCAAGAAATATTACTGGAGCCTGTTCTTCTGGAGCGTATTTAGAAGACCGTCTGTTTTTCCTTATGTTATCGGAACCTCAATTACAAGAATACATTTTTCAAAACTGTATTGTGAATCATGATTTTTTAAAAAAAGTTTGTAAAAATTCTTTAAAGATTGTCTTTAAAATGACATCTGAATAACAAAAATAGTAAAAAAAGAATAGAAGGAGTGGGAAATAATGAATGAATTAAAAAAAACAAAAACAGCTGAAAATCTCTTAAAAGCATTTGCCGGAGAATCTCAGGCAAGAAACCGTTATACGTATTATGCTTCCATAGCAGACAAAGAAGGCTACAAGCAGATAAGAAATATTTTTATTGAAACTGCTGATAATGAAAAAGAGCATGCCAAAAGATTTTATAAGTTTCTTCTTGAAGGTTTCAAAGATGAATTGCCTGCAGTTATAAACATAGAGGCATCATATCCTGTTGCGCAGGGAACAACACTGGACAATCTTGAAGCTGCAGCAAACGGTGAATATGAGGAATGGGCAGAGCTGTATCCTTCTTTTGCAAAAACGGCAGACGAAGAAGGCTTTTCTGAAATTGCAACAACATTCAGAATGATTGCTCTTGCAGAACAAAGACATGACACAAGATATAAAAAACTTGCTTCAAATATAAAAAATAATAAGGTTTTCAAAAGAGATGAGAAAATCTTATGGAAATGCGGTAACTGCGGCTATGTGGCTGAGGGCAAAGAAGCTCCGAAATTATGTCCTGCATGCATACATCCCCAAGCTCATTTTGAGATTTTTACGGAAGCTTATTAAAACATTTAAAAATCATAAGGCGGGTTTCAATATTTCAGGGCTAAATTTTGTTTTTTTAAAACCCGCCTCTTGTCTATTAAGTATGCCTTTCTGGTCTCTGCGCAAATTCGGGAAGAAGACTAAACGGGAGAAATGCTTCGGCATAAAAGTATAAGAAAGAAGAAGAGATATGCCGAACCTGTTATTTACTGTATAATATATGTGCTTGTCATTTTATAGCCTGTATCAATATTATCTTCCCCGAATTCGTACTTCCTGTCTTTTAAGGTGGGCGCTATAGCACTGTAAAGCCCATAGAGCATACAGCTACCAAGAGACTTCTTCTTTATTTTCTTACAGGGATGCATCTGCTGCAAACCAGTTTTTATAAGAGGATTTAATCTGTTAATATTTTTGCTTTAATAAAACTGATTTTTTTATTGCGGGCAGGCTTCATTTCTTATATATTTTTAAAGTCATAAAAACAAAATAATATTTATATAAAGCCGGAAAAATGGAATTTAAATTTTCAAAACAGATATCAGCTGACTTAAAAATTAATGAGCCAAGTGTAATTGCAACATTAAGGCTGCTTAATGAAGGCAATACAATACCTTTTATCTCAAGATACCGGAAAGAAGCTACAGATAATCTTGATGAACTTCAGATACTTGATATAAAAAAAGGGTATGGGCATTTTCTGGAAATTGAATCAAGAAGAAATTCAATCCTGAAAGAACTGGAGAAACAGGGCAATCTTTCAGAAGAGCTTAAGAAATCAATTAATGAGGCAGACACTCTGAATAAGCTGGAAGATATTTATCTTCCATTCAGGCCAAAAAGAAAAACCAAAGCTTCAGTTGCCAGAAGCATGGGTCTTGAGCCTCTGGCAAAGATGATTTTCTCACAAAAAGAATTTGATTTGGAAAATGAGGCAGAGAAATATATAAATGAAAACGTAAAAACTATTAATAAGGCTCTTGAGGGAGCCGGTTTTATAATTGCAGAGTGGATTAATGAGGATAAGATTGTCAGGGAAGAGATAAGGAAAGTATTTAAAGATGAAGCTGTGGTGAGCTCAGGTGTCTTAAGAGGCATGGAGGAGTCCGGTATAAAATATAAAGATTATTTTGAATTCAGCGAACCTTTAAAGAAAATATTATCACATCGTTTTCTTGCAATTAAGAGGGGCGAGAAGGAAAAAGTTCTTAAAGTTTCAATATTACCGCCGGAAGAAAGTGTCTTTTACAGAATGGAGAAACTTTTAATAAAAGCTGACAATAAAGCAGCGGCAATGGTAAAAGAAACAATAAGGGATTGCTACAAGAGGCTGCTTGGTCCATCTCTTGAGACGGAAACCACGGTTCTTGCCAAAGAGCATGCCGATGATGAAGCAATAAAGGTATTTTCAGAGAATCTGCGCCAGCTGCTTCTGGCTCCTTTTCTTGGAAGAAAAAGAGTTCTTGCGCTTGATCCGGGTTTTAGAACAGGGTGTAAAATTGTGTGTCTGAATGAACAGGGGGATTTGATTCATAATGATAATATTTATCCCCATGAGCCACAAAACAAAAAAGAAGAAGCAGCCGGAATTTTAAATGCTATAGTTGAAAAATTTAAGATATCGGTTATTGCCATTGGAAACGGAACTGCAAGCAGGGAGACCAAAGAGTTTGTAAGTACAGTTTTCCATAAGAATAAGGATATTAAAATATTTGTTGTGAGTGAAAGCGGGGCTTCTATTTATTCCGCATCAGATGTAGCAAGAGAAGAGTTTCCTGATTATGATGTTACCGTTAGAGGCGCAGTTTCAATAGGGAGAAGGTTAATGGATCCTCTTGCGGAGCTGGTAAAAATAGATCCAAAATCCATAGGAGTAGGGCAGTATCAGCATGATGTTGACCAGAACAGACTTAAAGAAAACCTGGATTTTGTTGTAGAAAGCTGTGTAAATCTGGTGGGTGTTAATTTAAATACTGCCAGCAAACATCTTTTAATGTATGTTTCCGGACTTGGTCCCAGGATTGCCCAGAATATAATTGATTACAGGAAACAAAACGGAGCATTTTCTTCCAGGGAAGAATTAAAAAATGTCGCCAAACTGGGAGAAAGGATTTTTGAACAATGTGCAGGATTTTTAAGAATAGAAGACGGAGCCAATCCTCTTGACGGAAGCGCGGTTCACCCTGAAAGCTATTATGTTGTTGAAAAAATTGCAGGTGATCTGAATATGGGAGTCGGGGAAATGATTGGAAATGAAAAAATAAAAGAAAAGATAAATCTGCAGAATTATGTCGATGAAAAAACAGGATTGCTGACCCTGAATGATATCCTTGCAGAGCTTTCCAAGCCGGGAAGGGATCCAAGGGAAAATGTGGATGAATTTGAGTTTAAAACAGGTATTTCGGATATTAGTGACTTAAAGACCGGGATGCTTCTGAACGGTATAATAAATAATATAACTAATTTCGGTGCTTTTGTTGACATAGGGATAAAAGACTACGGCCTGATTCATATATCTGAAATGTCCCACAGATTTATAAAAAGCCCCAATGAGGTAGTCAGATTAAATCAGAAAGTAATCGTGAAAGTGATTGATGTTGACACACAGAGAAAAAGAATCTCTCTGACTCTTAAAGATGTCAACTGACAGTTTGCCGGCCGGAATAATTTTTTAAGGCTGAATTAGCCTTGTCAGAGTCGTATTCTCAACTATATCTACAGTACCTGGAAATTCATTTTGCAGGATATCTATGTCATTTTTTTCCATCTTCCAGCCAAGGGCTCCAAGATTTTCTTTTAGATGTTCAATATTCCTTGATTTTGGTATGGTTACTATATTTTTCTGGGAAATCAGCCAGTTTATGGCTATCTGTATCGGAGTCTTTCCGTATTTCTGGCTCATTTTATTAAGGATGCTGATATCATCGCAGCCAAAAAGTCCTTTCTGAGTGGGTCTCCAGGCGACAACAATAGCATCGTTTTTTTGCGCATATTCTATCGACCCGTCACTGTAAGGGCCTCTGTGTTTTAAATTATAATGAAGGTGATTGCACACAATAGGATTAACCGTATTTTTCTGTGCTTCAGCAAACTGTTCGATATTGAAATTGCTCAGGCCTATATGCCTTACTATTTTTTTGTCAACAAGATAGTCAAATGCCTCCATAGATTCTTTTATATCAATAAAAGGATTAGGGTTGTGTATTACATATATATCTATATATTCAGTACCGAGACGGGAAAGACTCTTTTCTGCTGAATTTAATATATCTTTATAATGGAGATTCATTGGCGCAACTTTGGTAGTAAGTATAATTTCTGCCCTGTCGTAGTTCTTTATTGCTTCTCCCACTATTTCTTCACAGTGTCCCTCTGCATACCAGGCTGAAGTGTCAATATGATTTACGCCCATTTCTATTGCCGTTCTTATTGCGGCTATATCGGCTTTATCATCATTTTCAGGGTTTCTTTTATCTCTTCCACCCATACTCCAGGTACCAAATCCAAATACCGGAAGCTCAAATCCGTTTTTAAGTTTTTTCTTTTCAATAATCATTTCTTCTTATTATATCATTATTATAAATTTAAAAAATTTCCGCTTAATGCTACAGCTATTTCTTATCTTTTCAAAATAAGTTCGAAAACTCCTCTGACTATTTTGTGACCCGCTGTTCTCCTTATTAAACCTGCGGCAGATTTTGTCATTTTAGGGCATAGGAATATTTCTTTATTACTTTTGCCTGTCAGCAATTTGTTGATTTCAGACATTTAGATTTTCCTCTTGCCTTTTTAAATAATGTATTATCCAAAAAAGTTATCTGAATTTTAATTATATTTTATCATAAAAACTTTATAAACATTTCATTTAAAAATATATTAATTAATCAAAAAGTAATAAAATAATACTAGTATCTGATTTAAATCATTTTATTTTTTTAATCTTGAAAGCAAAAAATAATAATTTAATCAAACCGGTAAATCTGTTTTTACCGATAGTTATTATTATCCTGCTTGCAGGCAGCCTTTTTATTTTCGTTTCATGTTCCAAAAAAAGCAAAGATACGGCTCTTCCGGATTATTCAGGATTTGTCAATGACTTTACAGGAAAAGTCAGTAAAGAGTGGCTGGATAAAACCGAAATACTTGTAAGAAACATTGAACAGGAAACTTCCTGTGAAATAGGTGTTGCCGTCATAAATAACCTTAATGGAAATTCAATTGAGTATTATGCAGCAGAGCTTTTTAAAAAATGGGGGATCGGCAAAGAAGATAAAGATAACGGGGTTCTTCTGCTTGTTTCCATGGAGGAAAGAGAATTAAGAATAGAGGTCGGCTATGGCCTTGAGGAAGTCATCACTGATATTGAAGCAGGAAACATAATAAATAATATTATTATACCCAGATTCAGGGAAGAAAATTATGAAGCCGGTATTTACAATGGAGTAATTGCCATTTCTAATGAAATAAATAGCGAATATGGTAATTATCTTCCGGACTATTCAGCCGATTATACCACTGATACGAAAGCCGGTTTTTCTAAAACAAAAGCATTTGAGAATATGATTACTTCTATCGTTATCGGAGTAAATGTGCTGCCGTGGCTTATTTTCGGACTCTTAACAGGTATATCCGGTCTTAGGCATAATATAAGAAAGCGAAGATGCCCGAAATGTAAAAAACTAAAATTAAAAACCTGGCAGAAAATTCTGGAAAAACCTACTCTTACATCTTCGGGAAGAACAGAAGAAACAAGATTATGCTTGTTCTGCGGTTTCGGTGATGTTGACATAAAAATAATTCCACCTCTTCAAAGATACGGATCCGGTGGTGGCGGAGACAGCGGCAGTTTTTCCGGTTCTTCATTCCGCAGTTCAGGCGGGAGCCATGGAAGTTCTTCTTCAAGAGGATTTGGGGGCGGTTCTTCCGGGGGCGGCGGCTCCAGTGGCAGATGGTGATGACTATAGCCTAAGCAGCAATACCCCTGCAATTATAAGTATTATGCCCGAACCTTTATATATTGTTAGTTTTTCAGATAAAAAAAGTATGGAAATTGCAACAGTTATTAACGGAAATGCAGAGGTTATGGGCACAACTTTCGACGTTTCTCCAAGTTTTAGTGCATAATAATAAGCAAAATGCCCTATCAGTGTTGCAAATATGCCTTCAAGGCTTATAAAAGCAAAGCTCTTCAAGTCCACCTTTGCAAGCTCCCTGAAATCTCCTCTTATTAATATAACTATCAGCATGATTATAGCAACCACGAAACATCTTATTGTAAAAGCTATATAAGGATTTGTTTTTGCAAGTCCGAGTTTTCCGAATATCGGAGCCATTCCCCAGAAAAGCATAGATATTAATGCCAGAACAAAAGGAAAAGTTTTAATGTTCATTATTCCTCCCATGTCCGTAATTTTCGATTATTTTTATAATACTTGTTTTTCTGGCAACCTCCAAACATATAAATTTATTTTTAAGACATATCATGAAACAGCTATATTAAAAAAATATTTGAACTGTGATAATTTAATCATTGCGGAACAAAAGGAAAAGAAAAACATGTAATGTCATCACTTAAAATAGTCGTGCTTTTATTCTTGTGGATTACAATAATATGCTCAATTATTTTTGCAACTGATTTGCTATGGGTTAAACTGATATTGTTTATTGTAGCAATCGGAGTGTCAATTCATATCATGATACTAAAAACGTTTAAAGATAAAAAGGATGACTTATAATTTTCTTCTAAGTATTGATTTATAACTCGTCTTGTAGATAGACCTCATATAAAGAACAGGCTTGCTATTTGGAAGAAAAACAGTTCTTATCCTCATATTTATCGGAGTGTTTTTTTTAACATTTAAAAGCTCAGATTCTTCTTTTGTTGTTAGAGTAGCAGTTATTATTTCTTCAGCATAATCCAGGGTAAGATTATATTTTTTCCCCAGAACTAAATAGAGAGACTGTTTTAACCCTGTTTCTTCGAAATCTTTCTCTGAAAATCCCGGTACGAGATTACTGGACAGATAGTTTAAGTCAATTCCTGACGGTTCTCCATTTAGCAGACGAAGCCTTTTAAATTCAAATATCTCTTCTTCAGGGGACAATTTCAGTATTTCCTGAATTTCAGAGTCTGGAATGAGTTTTTTAAGTTCAAGTATTCTGGTCGAAGGTTTGAAGCCTTGTTTTATTGCCTCTTCTGTATAGCTCTGTATAATAAGAGAAACAGGTTCATAAAAATTTTTGCTTTTTACAAAAGTGCCCTTGCTCTGCTTGATTTCAAGCATATTCTTATTTATAAGGTCAGATATTGCACGACGTATTGTTATCCGACTTACACCCAGAACTTTCATAAACTCTTTTTCAGTAGGTAATTTTTCTCCTGGTTTAAGTTTTCCAGTTTCAATTAATTTCTGGATATATTCTTCTATCTGATAATAAATTGGAACCGGGATGTTTTTATC
>DUQM01000057.1 GCA_012837825.1 Actinomycetota bacterium
ATTAATTAGTAATTATTATTAATTAGTATAATAGCTGAATTTAATTATAAAAGCAATATTATTTAAAAAATTTTATCAGCCGGATGAGCAGTTTTTGCATATGCCTTCAAAAAGCACCCTTATATTAAGAACATCATAATTCATTTCAACCTCTTTGGGGGTTTTGAAGTTAAAAGGAACATTTTCAATATCGTATATATTGCCACATTTCCGGCATATAAAATGATAGTGCTTCAGAGTATTTCCTTCATATCTCCGAGTTGGAGAAAGGCCTTCTATGATTTCCGCAATACCTATGTCATGAAAAAATGACAGTGTTCTATATACCGTATCAAAAGAAATATCAGGAAAAGTTTTCTTTACTCTCTTATATAGAGTTTCTACATTTGGATGGTCATAAGAATTTAATAGTTCAGTGTATATTACAGTTCTCTGGGGGGTGACTTTCATTTTCTTTTCCCTGCAGATTTTTTTAAAATCATGAATTAAATCATTTTTATTATTTGAGTTCATCTTACTGCTTTTTAAAGCCTGATTAAATTAATTATTAATATCATATATGATTAATAAAAATCATGGAATAATTTTTATTACTGACATATAACTTAATTTCCTATTCAGCGACAGGGAAATTATTTTTTCTTCATGCTAAAGATATAGCCTCCTCTCTGATTTCCTATTAGGGAAGAGGTTATAAACGAATTCGGGTCTATCTTTAAAATTATCTTGTTCAGTCTGTCAATACAATTATTTCTGCATACAACATTTATTATTTTAATGTTGCCATCTTTTCCAAGTCCAAAATAACTTGTCGCGCCAAATCCCTCATTTCTAAGCACAGACTCAATTTCTTCAGATTTGTGTTTGGATATTATATTTGTGCTCAGCAGATCCTTTGAGAGTTTGTCAGATATAAACATCCCTACAATTGTTCCGATGGCAAAACCTGCCCCATACGCAAAAATACCATAAATATTGTTGTTTATGTCCTGTATTACTTTTGCAATGATTGTGACAAAAATAGTTACTTCTATAAACCCAACGACTGCAGCTATTAATTTTTTCTTTCTTACAATGAAATTTATCCTGACAGTGCCTAGTGAAACATCAATAATTCTTCCAAAAAAAATCATTAATGACCAGAATAATATATTCATATATTTTTCAGTCTCTCCTTTTCGCTTAAAATTTTTCCTTCTTTATCAATAGAAACACATGCACCATTTATAAATCCGGTCTTTATTTTTCCTTTTGCAGCCGGCACCCCTTTCAGATGAGGCGCATCCAGAATACCTTTTCTGACAGCTTTCCCGATAATTTCCGGTTCAGTAAGAGGATCTTCAAATCTTTTCCTGCAATCAAGCTTTCTAATGCAGTTTAAAATTTCTTTTGCATCATCAACCAATTCTCTTCTTCTTTCAGAAATATTTCCTTCAACTGACATTTTCGGAGAACCTTCAAGAATATTCTCTATCACCTTTGAAACAATGAAGCAGCTCTCAATAATGTCAGCGGGTTTTGCTGCATATTCAGATTCACATGCGGCAACCACATGAACTATCTGCGGGTTTATCTGCATCTGAAGATATGTTGAAGAAGCAAGCTGGCCTTTATTTTTAAACAGGTTGCTGGTCATACTGAAAAGACCTGTTCTTGTTTCACGAACAGAATTAAATGTGTCGTCATGCAATGATTCTATAAGTTCAATTTTTGCAAGCATTTTAGCCATATCCATACTGAAATCAGTTTCCGGAGGAGTATTGAACATATACTGGGCAACATAATTCTTAACACCCATTTTTTTTGCATTATATGCTGCAAGATAAGCTGTAGCGACAGCAATTGAATCAGAAGAATATCTCAGGCTCCAGTGATGTGATTCGTTTACTTCAACAGGAATGTCTCTATCGGCATGCCATCTCATTACTTTCTGATTTTCACTGATAGCATTTTCAAGTTTTCTTATGCTTCTGTTATCAAGCTCGTTATACCAGAATAAGGGGACAGCGCACCATGCATTTTCAATTGTTTCATGCAGAACCTGCGCAAAACTTATAATATCATTCGTTCCGCTGTAACATCTCATTATTGGAAAATTCCCTGTCTTTGCCGCTTTTCGCAGTTTTTTCAGATCATCTCTGCTTCTAATGGGAACACCGCCTGCCCCGTTAAGGCTTTCCCTCATTTTTTCAGGATGAAAGAAAAATTCCTGGGTATTCTGGTCTGGACCAAGGGAAATGACATCCAGAACCCCGCTTTCAGCAATTTCTTTTATCCCCCTTACTGTTTCATCAAAATCAGGTCTGCCATAATGATGCCTCAGCAAAGGAAAAGGTTCTTTATATTTTATCCTCTCCAGCAAAAGCTGTGGGGGTATGTTTTCCCTGTAATTTTCAAATTTATGCCCTTTCAAAAAATCTGAGACTTCCTTCTGGCTTTCCCCACCTGTAAAGATCATGGAAAAATTATTACTTATCCCCGCTTCAGCAAGCGCGCTGCTGACAGATTTTGTAGTACCCAAAACCAGAATTATTTTTTCCCTATTTGTTTTTTCCTGAAGTTTTTTTATCAGCTCTTTAAAAGCAACTATGGCGCTTTCAGGCGATAATCTGTAGCTTATTCCAAGGATATCAGGATTAAACTCATTTACTTTCAAAATAAGTTTATCAATCTCAAGAGCAGAACCGGCAAAACTGGTGGTAAATCCTTCATCCTTTGCAGTCTGTAAAAACTTTAGCATTCCGGCTACATGGACGCATCCTGCGACTGAAGCGGCAAGAATTCTTAAATCTTTCTTCATTCTTTTAATTTTCCTTCAATAAAGATATTCCTGATCTGCTCAAGGCTTAAATTTTCAAGTCCGAGCCTTCTAAGATTCCTTCCGGATTGCCTGAAATCTGCTTTAAAAATTATATTTGCTATATCTATAAGCGAATCGGTGGCTTTTGTACTCACTCCGAATATTTTCCCAAATTCTGATATGGGCACAAGACTCATGGGAACATCTTCGGTAATATATCTGTTATTGATTACTCTCGGTGCGTTTATACCTACATATCCGGGATTATTGTGAATTGCATCAAAAAGATTATCTTCAGATATATTATATGCCATTGAAAGCCAGTCAAGAGCTGTCATAACATTCTTGCATTTCAGCGCATGGGAAACTTCGACTCTTTCACGGTCTACTGCTCCAAGTATTTTGGCTACAGACTGTGTTACTCCCTCAATATAAAACTGGAAATTTCCATAAGTAGCCTCGATGCGGCTTGCATTCAGTATCGTTATCGCAGGATGAAAAACAGCACCGATATTATTAAAACTTGTTTCTATAACGCTTGTGGCAGAAATAAACTCGGGGAAAGCCTCATTTATAAGATCAATTACAGCATCTGTCTTTACTGCCGGTATTGCTCCTACCGGGATAGCCTGTTTTATCCTGAAAATCTTGACTGAAGCAGGTCCCATCCCCCTGCTGGCATAAATAAAAGTCTGAGCTTCTGCCACTGTTATATTATTATAATTCCCTCTCTCTTTCAGAATATTCAGAAATTCAAGAGCGCCTGCTGTCCTGCCCGGATTAAGTATTACTGTCTGTCCGTCTTTTAGATACGGAGCGCATCTTTCTGCTATTGCTCCGTGTGCAAAAGCGGGGACTACCACCATTATTACATCCGTGTCCTTGATAACTTCCTCAATATTATCAGAAACACATTGCAAGCGACCGAAACCGTTTACTTCTCCTTCAATTTCTATTCCATGCATTTTGATAATAGGTTCTATTTTTGAATAACTCCTATTATATAACTTGACAGGAAACCCTTTTATTGCCAGATGAGCGGCCATTGCTTTGCCGCCATGACCTGCGCCTACTACTGCAAATCTTGCTTTTTCCATATCAGTTCCTTAAATGGTTGAATTTATAATTTTATTTTTTTTAAAATATTCTTAAATCTTAATCGTGCCAATTTCCTAAGGCTTATAAGCTGCAAAAACAGCTTATTTTATGAGGTTTGTTTTTATGATAACACATTATGTTTTAATTTATTAAGCAATTTTATTTGCAGTTCTTTGTTTTTATCAATCTTAAAAAATGATATATATTTTGCTTATATTTTTATTAATAACATTATATGGTACTTTGCAATATAAAAAGATTTCGCTTATTGCTTGTTTGAAAATATTTTTAATCCATGTTTTGCAAGTTTTTACAGAGTTTGGTCACCTTGTAGAAATCGACAATCAGGGTGATTTTATGAAAAGCAGTTTCAGTAATAAGATTATACTGATTGCTGCTGAATAAAAACTCTTGCTCTTAAACATGTGCAGTTTTGATGTTGCTTGTAACTTATTTTAGAAAAAATTCAATAGAGAAAACTGAAAGACAGGCTGAAGATGCTCCTAATTGAAGATAACGGATTTGATGCAGGACTAATAGCAAAAGAAATAAAAAAAGTCAGCAAAAAACAAAAATATAAACTGGCAGAAATTCAGGAAAATGCAGGAATCTTATAATTATTCTGTCAGAACCCACTTTTCGGTATAAAGATCTATTATATCTTTTTCTCTTAAAAATCTTGTCAGTTCCGAAAAAGAAGAATATGAAGCTTCAAAATAATTACCGCCTCTCCGGCTGTTATTAGGTTTTATCAGATACAGATTCTCCTTTGCTCTTGTAAGCGCAACATATAAAAGCCTTCTCTCTTCTTCAAGTTCCTCGGGACTGCCCATAGACATTGTGCTAGGCAGATAGCCGTCTACCATATAAATAACAAAAACAGTATGCCATTCCAGACCTTTTGCAGAATGTATCGTTGAAAGAGTAAGCCTGTCTTCATCCTTATTTTCAAGTGAAGCACCGATCTGAGATTCTTTCACAGGCTCAATTGTAAAATCAGAAAGAAAATCCCCAAGCTTCTTATATCTTTGCGCAATATAAAAAAGAGATTCAATATCCTTTTCTCTTTTATTGTAATCATCATATTTTTCCTTAAAAATAGGATAGTAGTAATCCGAAATTATCTTCAGCTGGTCATAAGGTAAGAGGTTTTTTTGTTTAAGCGAACTCAGCATCTTATATAGCTTATATAGTTCCATGCAGTACTTTTTTTTATAAACTATCCTGCCCTTCTCACTTATATACTTCTTTTTTCCAAGATCAATATCTTTTTTTCCATATGAAAAATCTTTCAGATCATTGCTGCCTGTATTTGTATTTTCCACGACAATTTTCTTAAGAAATTCAAAATTTTTGTCATCAGCAGACATTCTGCCTGTTATCTCGGATGCCG
>DUQM01000058.1 GCA_012837825.1 Actinomycetota bacterium
TCTCTCCTATGCCTTTCAGAAACTGCAGTATCCTGAACCAGCTTATCGTATCTGAAGAATTATAGCTTATCTTCAGATACGCAATAAGGTCTTTTATGTGCGAGGCTTCCGTGAATCTGATTCCTCCAAATTTTATAAAAGGGATGTCTGCAGCACCAAGCTCTATTTCAAGATCATCTGAATGCCATGCATTCCTGAATAGTACTGCCATGTCCTTTAATTCAATACCTTCTTCCCTTAATTCAAGGATTCTCTGCACTATGAATTTTGATTGTATATTGGGACTCTGGGTTTCTATGTATACAGGTTTGTCGGAACTTTCTTTTTTTGTAAATAGTTTTTTTGAAAATTTTTCTTTTGAATTCTCTATTATTGAATTTGTCAGATTTAAAATGGGCTGTGTACTTCTGTAATTCTGCTCAAGAGTAATAATTCTGCACCGGGGAAATACTTTTGGGAAATCCATTATATTTCTAAAGTCTGCCCCCCGGAATGAATAAATACTTTGCGAGTCATCGCCTACAACCATTATATTTTTATGCTCATCCGCAAGCAGATATGCGATATTTGCCTGTATTCTGTTTGTATCCTGGAATTCATCAACCATAATATATCTGTAATAAGAGGAAATTTTTTTTCTCAGCTCATCATTATCCTTTAAAAGCTTCTCTGTATATAAGAGCAGGTCATCATAGTCCATCATCTGTTTTTCTTTTTTATATGCCTGATATTCCAGCTGAATCAGTTTTATCTCTTCTGACCAATGCGCAAAATGAGGATAATCCGTATTAAGTATTTCACTTATATCGGTATTCTTATTGATTGACCTGCTTATAACTCCTGTAATTGTTGATTTTAAAGGAAATCTCTTGTCTGTTTTATTATAGCCAAGCCCGGATCTTATAATTCCCACTGCACTTTCAGAATCGCTGTCATCAAGAATTGTAAAGTTTTCCTGAAAGCCGATGAATTTTGAATATTTTCTTAAAAGCATATTTGAAAAAGAATGAAAAGTTCCTCCTGCCACTTTCCCGCATCTGTCATCAAGCAGCATGCTTGCTCTTTTAAGCATATTTTCAGCTGCTTTTCTGGTAAAAGTCAGTAATAGTATATTCTGGGGTTTTATATTTTCTTCAACCAGCCTGGCAACTCTGTAAATAAGGGTTTTGGTTTTCCCGGTACCGGCTCCGGCTATCACAAGAGCCGGCCCTTCAGCAGATTCCACGGCTTCCAGCTGCCTCGGATTAAGCTCTTTGGAATAATCGATAAGGTAATTATCTTTTTTTAATGACCGGTAACCTTTTAATTTGTATTCTTTCATTTATGAGTAAAAAAGATTAATGTCATCTTTTAAAATTTGCCGGCAGATTTAAAAATCATCTTTATCTTTCCGGAGTCTTGCACCATACTGACTGATAACTTTGGATGCAAGACTTGCTCCAATGGTTCCGCAGGCATGCAATTCTCTTCCTGCCATATAACCATGCAAAAAACCGGCTGCATACATATCCCCCGCTCCTGTAGTATCAACCAGCTTCGGTGGTTTACAGGCATTCACTTTTATTATTTCCTCCTGCCTGACAAGCACAGATCCTTTTTCAGCACATGTAATTGCAAATACATTTTTATATTCTTTGCATCGTGATACTGCTTTATTTAAATCAGAAGTTTCAAAAATAGAGATTATCTCATTTTCATTTGCAAAAACAATGTCTGTTCCATTTTCGATAAGATCAAGAAAATCCTTTCTATGTCTGTCAACACAAAAACTGTCAGACAGCGATAAAGACACCATGCATCCGGATTCTTTTGCAATTTTAACTGATTTAAGAATAGCTTCCTTTGCCACTTTCCTGTCCCATAAGTATCCTTCTATATAGAGCATTCTTGAACTTTCGATGATATCTTTGTCTATGTCTTTTTCCTCAAGATTTCCCGCAATTCCCAGTGATGTGCACATGGTTCTCTGGGCATCGGGAGTGACTAGAATTATGCACCTGGCCGTAGAAAGCTCCTCGGAATATTTACCGGTCTGACATTGAACGCCGCATAATGAAAGGCTTCTGTCAAAAGTGCTTCCAAGGGCATCATCACCGACTTTGCCGATAAAAGCAACTTTGTTGCCGAGATATGCAAGACCGGCAATAGTATTTGCTGTGGAACCTCCCGATACTTCCTCTTTATTTTCAATTCCGGAATACAGTTTTTCCGCTAATGTTTCATCAATAAGAGTCATTGAGCCTTTGACAAGTCCGAATTCATCAAGAAAAGAATCTTCAACGCTTGCCAGTACATCTACTATTGCATTACCTATACCTGTAACATCTATTGTTTTCTTTTTCATTTAAAAAACTTTTCTGTTCTCTTATTTTATATTCTTATTCAAAAACAATTTTAAATAAATTTTCTTTTTATTGAAACCAGATAAAGCATTATATTCTTTGCCGGAATTCATAAATTCAGTCAAATAGTTGACAGTCTGCTGAAAATAATTAAAATTATATTATCTGAAACGTTTCAAAGTTATTTATTTATAATAGCAAAGTTTCTCGAAAATTATTATTACAATAAGTTATTTTATTAAAAAACATGGTAACAATAAAAGATATTGCCAGAAAATCAGGAGTGTCCGTAGGAACTGTATCAAATGTAATAAACAATCTTGAAAGCGTAAAAAGCAAAAATAAAGAAAAAGTGCTGCAGGTAATAAATTCACTCGGCTATAAACCTAATAAAATAGCAGCAAGTCTTTCAAGGAAAAAAACGATGAATGTAGGGCTGATAGTGCCTGATGTGTCAAGTCCATTTTATTCAGATCTGATAAAAGGTATCTCTGATACTCTTGAAATCAACTATTATAATATCTTTTTATGCTCATCAAATAACAATATAGAAAAAGAAGAAAAAATAATAAGCGATCTTTTGTCAATGTGGATAGATGGAATAATACTCATCCCCGTTTATTCCAAAAAAAGAAATCTGCAGCTTCTGAAAAATATTGAAATACCTGTTGTTATTGTAAACAGAGAGGTTGAAGGAATAAAAAAGGACATTGTTATTTTTGATAATTTTGGCGGAGCTTTTGAAGCTACCCGGTTTTTAATTGCAAATAATCATAAAATAATCCCAATACTCAGCGGACCAGAACTGTCCAAATCGTTTGAAGAGAGATTTCAGGGGTGGAAAGCGGCTATGGAAGAAAGTGATCTTTTCAACGATAACCTGATATTCAGGGGAAACTTTTCAGTAGAAGCAGGACATAGAATGATGCTTGAAGTGCTAAACAGAATAGATAAGATAGATGCTGTCTTTGCTTCAAGCGATCTGATAGCCCTCGGAGCTTTAAGTGCTATTGACGAATATAACCTGAAAGTTCCTGACGATATTTCGGTAGTGGGTTTTGGAGATATATACCTTAGCAAATTTCTAAAACCCTCCCTTACCACAATAAGAAGACCTTTTTACAATATTGGAAAAACGGCTGTGTCACTGCTTCTGGACAGAATATCCGGAAATAAAAAGAAAAAAATTACCAAGTTTATAATTAAAGGAAAACTTGAAATAAGAGATTCAGTTAAAATATCAGAGCTATCAGAATAGGATTTATTTAACATATGCCCTCTTAAATAAACATGCAGCCGGATGAAATTGAGAAAAAAGCTTCGGAGTTCTTGATTTAAAAAACTTCGGATATTACACCTTAAGATTTTCAGCAACAAATTCCATCATTGATTTTACTTTTATATCCAGCCCGTACTTTTCTTTTAAAGAATCAAGCTGCGATCTGCAATTTTCACATGCGCTTATTACAGTTTTTGCTCCTGTTTCCTTTATCTGATTTGCCTTGATTTCACCTGTTTTTATGCGGAACTCATCCATTTCAGGCATTGCAAGCAGTCCTCCTCCACCACCGCAGCACCATGATTTTGCTCTGCTTGAAGAAAGTTCTTTAAAATTATCAGTTATTGCATTGATCACATATCTGGGTTCTTCAAAAAAACCTCCGTTTCTGCCGACCTGGCAAGGATCATGGTATGTGATTATTTCCGATGAAGGACTTTTGTTTACTTCGATAAGACCGGTCTTGATATATTCTGAAATGGCATCGATAAGAGCGGTGATCTTAAAAGGCGGTTTCTGTCCGCTCCAAGCTTCATAAAAGAAATTCATTACTCTGTATGCATGGCCGCATTCAGTTATTATTACTTCTTTAACATTAAGCCTTTCTGCCTCATTAACTATTCTGTCAGCGATAGCCTTTGTTTTTTGAGAATCGCCAAGGAAATATCCATAATTGGCTGCTTCAAACATTGAAAGTGTCCAATTTATTTTTGCTTTGTTAAAAATAATTGCAGCAGGCAGAATAGTATGCATACCGGAAAGGGCAACGTAAAGGACGTCCGCATTTTTCTTGTCTATTGGAATTTTTGCTTTTTTATCTTTGATTTTTTTTCTGATTTCCGGCTCGGATTCTTTTAGCATTGAGATGAATATATCTTTATCTTTATTAAAAAGATCATTATTCTCACCTTTTGCAATAGCCGCATCTGACAACTCTCTTAGTGTCTGATTTTCCATCCCGGCTGATAAAAGTATGGCCTTCGCAACTGACAATATGTGAAAAGTATCTATGCTGAACGGACAGTAATACATGCATCTTCTGCAGCCTGTACATGCATAGGTTGCCTGATAAAGTTCGCTTAGGAGAAATTCGTCATCAGCTTCTTTTGCCTCATATATCTTCGGAAATACTTTTCCCAGAACAGAAAAATATTTTTTATAAAGTCTTCTTATCAGTTCTGCCCTGTATGCAGGTATATATTTGGGATCCTTTGTGACTTTATATTGGTGGCATGCATCTCTGCAGATCGCACATCTTGCACAAATATCAAGATAGCAAAGAAGCTGCTTGCTTATTTTGTTTTTTAAGGTTTGGATCATTAATTCTTTTTTTTCAATATCAAGCATTATTCACTCCTGACTTTATTGGCAAAAAAAGTACCGATTAAATGAACAAGTTTGCTGAACGGAAAATAAATTACAAACAAATTCACAAAAAGAACATGCCATGAAAGAACCCATTTCGTCTGACTCTGTGCAAGAGCTTCATTAAATGCAGGTTTAAATCTTAAAATGCTTTGAAAATATTCCCTGTAATCCTCAGTGTGAACCGTTCCGAAAAATCGCATATGGGCTCCAAGTCCGACTATCCCGATAAGAAGAATTATCAGTATGAAATCCTCAGGAACAGAAATATCCTTATATGGTGAAGCAAACCTTCTGAACAGATAATATCCGAGAGCAATAAGCATTATTATACCCGTTGTACCTCCGCCTACCGCTCCAAGAGTATCCAGATTATCCTGGCCTATTATATTTGAAACAAAAGTAAATTCTCTTACCAGCCTGAAGTGTCCGAAAAGAGCTATAAATAATGCTGCATGGAAAAGCATCGCAAAGATCCACATCCATCTGTCCACCTCAAGCGCCTGGGGAAAAATGAAAGAATCCTTGATTATTTTAAAAAATCTTGTAAATCCATTTTTCGGTTTGGGATAAATACCAAGACTTATTTTCACTCTCGGACTTCTTGCCCAGACAATTATTTTAAATGTCAGGCCGGCAATAAAAACTATCACAGCCACATACACGAGTATGGCTACAATAAAAGAAAAAGGATCCATGTTCATTTCAAAATTCCTTTAATTTTAATATTAATTATAAAATTACTGATGAACTTATTATTATATATTCTATAATTTATTTCAGCCTCTTAATATAAAAAATTAAATCTTTTTTATCAAATCTCCATTACATCCATACTATCTGGCATGGATACATCCTTACTCCAAGATTTATTGCAAGTTTTCTGAACTTATAAAAAGATATTGCACCTTTGGAAGCCATTATTTTATCAAACATCATCTGCCCATGCCATAAAATAAACTTGCTGAAACCGGCTTTCCCGATATCGCCGTCATATATAAGCCTGACATTTTCCCAAAAAATCCTCTGCGTTCTTACGGGGTTTTTTTATTGTCCTCATCCCCTCAATATTTGACATCCATATTTACAGCGATTCCCCTGTGTCTATGTTTATATTAGTGCACCCCGGCTATGGCTATGTTTCATTAGTGTCCCCTCTGGCTATGTTTCGTAGTGCCCCTGTACTATTATATAAGAAGCTATAGCTTATCCATGTCTCCGCTTAATACAATCATAGATAATTTCTTCTTTTTATCTTCCATGATTCTTTTCTTTTAATTTTACTATAACTGATTTTTTTAATAATGGGTTAAAATTGTCCGGCATTTTATTGATTTTCAATTATTCCGGAAAAATATTACTATATTATGAATAAATAATATTTACTTCAAAAATGTTTTGTTTGAAATTCCTGCTTGCGGATGAAAGAAAAAGACAATCTATAATAGCTATAGTGATAAAAACAGGAGCAACAGACAGCACAGAAAATTGCATGAATAAATATGGCAATTTCGGAAATAAAGGAAGTCTGAATGGTGAAGGCAATAAAGAAGGAATCGGTAATAATGGAAAAAAATGATTTTGAGGAACTAATTTTAAAAATAATAAAAGATATCCCGGAAAAATTCAGGAAGCAGATGAAGAATATAGACATATTGGTCGATTATGAAAATACAACAACAGCTTACAGTAAAAACAAAAACAATATCACTCTTGGTTTGTTTCAGGGAATTCCAAATACCGTAAAACCAGGACATAATAATATTATATTCCCGGACAAAATAACTATCTACAAAAAATCACTTGATGCTATAAGCAGAAATGATGAAGAATTGGAAAAAAACCTGAAAATAGTCATTCTTCATGAGATAGGGCATTATTTTGGCCTGGATGAAGAAAGATTAAAAAGTCTTGGTTGTCATGTCAAGTAGCATATGTCTGAAACAACATATAGCAAAAACAAGGATGTCTTCAGATAATCCATCTAAAAATATTGACATCCGGTATATAATTATAATTAGAATAACTAAAATATTTTTCACTTAAAGTGAAAAATTAATTTCTTAAAATTAGAAAATTATTTTAGTTTTTTATTGACCTTTCTGATATAATGATATTGTATTAATAGAAACAGGTTTTAACTTTCATAAAATTGAAAGATTTTTCCCGGATCTGCCCTGTTTGTATAAATACAGTTCTTAATCATTAAATTTTAAATTTATATAGGAGTTGAAAATATGGCAGAAGACAAAAATATAATAAATGAAGATGGCAAGGAGAAGGTAAAAATCCCCAGCGAACTTCCTATCCTTGCTTTAAAAAATAGTGTTGTGTTCCCCTATCTTGCAACCCCTCTGGCAGTTGGCAGAGATATGTCTACTGAAGCAGTTAAAGCTGCATCAAAAGAACATAAGATAATAGTAGTAGTTGCACAGAGAGAGAAAGATAAGGAAGCAGTCACCAAAGATGAACTTTATGACACAGGCACAGCTTGTGTAATAAAACAGGTTGTCAATATATCATCAAATGAAATCAAATGTGTTGTTGAAGGGCTTGCAAGAGTAAGAATAAAATACTTCACACAAACAGAAGGTTTTTTCAGAGGTGCAATTGAAGTATTAGAGGAAGAAATCTATGCTGAAGATGAAGAGATAAATAATCTTAATACAACCATAAGGATGCAGGTTGAAAAATTTATACAGCTGGGCATACCTCTTCCCACAGCTTTTGTTGTAGCTGCTACCAATATTTCAAAGATAGAAGTACAGGCTGATTTGTTTGCATCTTATCTGCTTACGGAAATAGAGCAGAAGCAAAAAATCTTGGAAGAAATAAATGTGAAAGAAAGACTCAAAAAGCTTACTGAATTTCTTTCAGAAGAGCTGAAAAAATTTGAAGTACAGAGCCAGATCAGAAATAAAGTTCAGGAGGAAGTAGGAAAAACTCAGAGAGACTTTTATCTTAAGCAGCAGCTTAAGGCAATTAAAGAAGAGCTCGGAGAAGCTGATGAATCAGTAGCTCTTACCAATGAACTGGAAAAGAAATTAAAAAAGAAAAAAATGCCAAAGGAAGCAAGAGAAAAAGTTGAAAAAGAAATCAAAAGGCTTGAAAGTATGCCGAGTATGTCTCCTGAACACTCTTATGTCAGGACTTATGTTGAATGGATGCTTGATGTTCCGTGGATAGAAAAGACAAAAGACACCCTTGATATAAAGAAATCCAAAAAGATACTGGATGCGGATCACTATGATCTTGAAAAAGTAAAAGAACATATACTTGATTATCTTGCAGTAAGAAAGCTTAAAGGCAAAACTACAAAAGGACCCATACTGTGCTTTGTAGGCCCTCCGGGCGTAGGAAAAACTTCGCTTGGGCAGTCTATTGCGAAGTCACTCGGGAGAAAATTCATAAGAATGTCAATAGGCGGAATTAGAGATGAAGCAGAGATAAGAGGGCACAGAAGAACATATGTAGGGGCATTGCCGGGCAGAATAATACAGGGTCTTGCTCAGGTCGGTGTAAACAATCCTGTTTTTATGCTTGATGAAATCGATAAGGTAGGTGCGGATTACAGGGGGGATCCTTCTTCGGCGCTTCTGGAGGTTCTGGATCCCGAGCAGAATAATTCTTTTAGGGATCATTACCTTGAAATACCCTATAATCTTTCAAATGTAATGTTTATTGCAACAGCGAATATCCTTGATACGATACATCCCGCTTTAAGAGATAGAATGGAAATACTTGAGCTTCCGGGATACAGCAGTGAAGAAAAAGCTCATATTGCGGAGAAATTTCTTATCCCCAAGCAGCTGGAAGAACAGGGCATATCAAATTACAACATAAGATTTTCCAAAGACGCCGTACTTGCAGTGATTGAAGAATTTACCAGAGAGGCGGGCGTCAGAAATCTGGAAAGGGAGATTTCAAATATTTGCAAGAAGATAGCAAGAGAAATAGTTGAAAACAGGAAATTTCCTAAAATTGTGACCAGAAAAAAAGTTTATGATTATTTGGGGGTTGCAAAAATACAGCCTAATGAGATAGAGGATAAAAACAATGTCGGGGTTGCCACAGGTCTGGCTTATACTACCGTAGGCGGAGATATAATACTTATTGAATCCACCTATTATAAAGGGAAAGGCAGTATCATACTTACAGGAAATCTTGGAGATGTAATGCAGGAATCAGCAAAGGCAGCAATAAGCTATGTGCACTCCAAATCAAAGGAGCTTGGAATAGATGATAATATATTTGCAAAATCAGACATGCATATCCATGTTCCGAGTGGAGCTATTCCAAAAGACGGGCCTTCAGCCGGGGTAGCAATTACTACCTCTGTAGTTTCAGCCTTGATCGGAATACCGGTTTTAAGAGAAGTCGGCATGACCGGAGAGATTACATTAAGAGGCAGAATCCTTCCCATAGGTGGATTAAAAGAAAAACTTCTTGCGGCAAAAAGAGCGGGTTTAAAGAAAATCGTGCTGCCCTCGAAAAACAAAAAAAATATTGATGAAGTTCCTGAAGCTATCACAAAAGGACTTAATCTTGTATTTGTTGACAATATAGATGAGCTCCTGCAGCATACACTTGAAAAAAGCCCTTTCGACAAAATACCTGCGCTTTCTGTAAAACAGAATAGCAGAAATAAGGTAAATATGATTACAACTGCCTGATGGCAGAATGACAGAAGTTCAAACTCATATAAAATCCAGTCCCTGAATTAACAGAGACTGGATTTTATATTTATAGAATTTGTGGAAATTTATTATTAATGCTTGAAATGCCTTTTTCCGGTAAAGACCATGGATATTTTGTATTTGTTACAAGCCTGTATTACTTCATCATCTCTTATGGAGCCGCCCGGTTGTATAATTGCAGCTATTTTATTTTCGGCAGCTATTTCTATTGCATCGGCAAATGGGAAAAAGGCATCGGAAGCAATGACTGCTCCTTCACATTTTCCCTGAGATTTTTCGACTGCTATTCTGGTTGAATCAACACGGCTCATCTGTCCTGCCCCTACACCGACAGTGACTTCATCTTTTGTTATAAGGATTGCATTTGATTTTACATTCTTGACTATCTGCCATCCGAAAAGAAGATCCTTCCACTGGGACTGTGACGGCTGGACATCTGTAACAACTTTCATTTCTTCTGTATCATCAATGCCCATGTCTGAGTCCTGAATTATAAGACCCCCATCCACACTTTTAATATCGGGATACATAACAGATCTGTCACCATTCTTGATTTTGGCTATATACGACTTTAAATCAAAATTAATCTTTAAAACCCTTAAATTAGGTTTCTGCGAAAGAATCTCCAGCGCTTTCTCTTCAAAGTCCGGAGCAATAATGATTTCGACATATTTATCTATTAAAAATTTGGTTGCTTCCTCATTCCATTTGTAATTGCTTGCGATAACACTCCCGTATGCGCTTATAGGATCAGCTTCATAAGCCTTCATATATGCTTCTTCAACACTTTTCCCGACAGCACATCCGCAGGGATTATTATGTTTTATAACCGATACACAGGGTTTTTCAAATTCTTTGACAATATTGAAAGCTGCATTTCCATCAAGAATATTATTATAAGATAATTCCTTTCCCTGCAGCTGTTCCGCCATCACAAAACTTGAAGGAAGGGCATCTGTAAATTTGTAGTACGAAGCTTTCTGATGCGGGTTTTCCCCATATCTCAGATTTTGTTTCTTTTCAATTGAGAGTCTGGCTGTTTCTTTAAAATCCTCATTATTATCTTTTAATATATTCGAACCGGACATGATTTCCTGTAATGCTTTTGTATTATCTACATTAAGGAAATCTTCAATTTTTACAGTATCTGAACCATATTCAGGAATTTTCTTGATAAAATAATTAAAAATATAACTATCGTATTCGCAGGTATGCTTGAATGCTTTTATGCTAAGCGAAAAAAGTGTTTCTTTTGATAAAAATCCCTCATTTTTATCCATCTCATCAATAATTATGCCATAATCACCGGGGTCTGTTACAACTGCGACTGAACTATTGTTTTTGGCAGCGCTTCTTATCATTGTTGGGCCGCCAATATCAATATTTTCTATAGCCTCTTCTATTTTAACACCCGGCTTTGATATGGTTTCCCTGAAAGGATACAGATTGACGATTACCATATCTATTTTTTTTATCCCTGCTTTTTCAATTTGTTCCATATGGGAAGGGATACATCTGTTTGCAAGTATTCCGCCATGTACAAATGGATGCAGCGTTTTTACCCTTCCGTCAAGCATTTCAGGAAATCCTGTAAGTTCATCTATTTTTATTACTTTGATTCCTGCCTCACTTAATGCCTTATAAGTGCCTCCCGTGGATACTAACTGAATGCCAAAAGATTCCAGTCTTCTCGCAAAATCGATAATACCTTTTTTGTCAGAAACGCTTATCAGCGCTCTTTCGATTTTAATTTTCAATTTTTTTCCTTTCTGATATTGATACTTTTCTTCCATTTATCTCAAGCAAATCTTTGCAGAAATATTCAACTGCAAGCGGATAGATGATATGTTCAACTTCGTGAATTTTCCTCTCCAGAGTTTCGATAGTATCATTTTCCAGTATTTCAACAGCTTTCTGAATTATAATTGGTCCGTTATCAAGTTCACTGTCTACAAAGTGAACCGTCACACCTGTGACTTTTACGCCATAATCAAAGGCATCTTTAATTCCCTGCATTCCTTTAAACGAAGGCAGGAGTGAGGGATGTATGTTTATAATTCTGTTCTGATATTCCTTTATAAATTCAGGACTTAGCAACAACATATATCCGGCCAGGCATATGAGATCTATCTTGTTCTCCGCCATTAATTCAAGTATTTTTCTGTCAAAACTTTTTCTTGAATCAAAATCACTGTGACTTAAGCAATAAGTCTTAATCGAACTTTCTTCTGCGCGCTTCAAAGCATAAGCGTCTGCATTATTTGAAAACACAATTAAAATATCTCCATTTATATCATTTGTTCTGCTGTATTCTATCAGAGCCTGCAGATTCGACCCGTTTCCGCTCGCAAAAACAGCAATTCTCTTTCTTTTGCTTTTGTTATCGCTTATCTTCATTAAACTTTTATGCTCCTTATGATTTAAAATATCGGTTTTTCAATTTTTTCGGACTTCAAATGCCATTGATAATAACTTCGCCTCTACCGGTAACAATCTCTCCGATTTTATATATATTTTCATTTAATCCGCCTGCTGCTTCCAAAAGAATATCGGCATTATCCTTATCTATAATGACCACCATCCCAATGCCCATATTAAATACCCTGAACATTTCTCTTGTACTTACATTCCCTGTTTTCTGCAGAAAATTAAAAATATCCGGAATCATCCAGGAATCTTTGTCGATAAAAGCATCGCAGTCCGCCGGTATTATTCTGTTAATATTTTCATAAAAGCCGCCTCCGGTTATATGAGCAATACCTTTAACATTTACACTGTCTTTGATTTTTTTTATCAGCGGCACATATATTCTGGTAGGTTCAATAATGCTTTTGCCAAGATTAATGCAGCCATCTCTCATATCGTATTCTTTACTTAATTCAAGGTTGTTATCCGAAACAATCTTTCTTATAAGAGAATAACCATTGCTGTGAGGGCCTGTAGAGCCAAAGCCACACACAATATCTCCAGGCCTTATTTCTTCTTTATTAATAATTGATTTTCTATCTACGACTCCTACTGCAAAACCCGCGAGATCAAAATCATCAGTTTTATAAACGCCCGGCATCTCTGCGGTTTCTCCTCCGAGCAACGCAATTCCGGCTATCCTGCATGCATCGGCAATAGATCCGACTATTTCCTGTATTTTTTCAGGAACCAGTTTTCCGCATGCAATATAATCCAGAAAGAAAAGAGGGTCTGCACCACAGCAGATTATGTCATTTACGCACATGGCTACAAGATCCTGCCCTATTGTGCTGAAATCATTCATATTTTTTGCAATAAGTATTTTTGTTCCGACTCCATCTGTCGATGAAACCAGAACAGGCTCACTGTATTTTTCCGTATTCAGCCTGAAAAGTCCGGCATAAGATGAAAGATCATTTAAAACACTGGAATTAAAAGTTGAAAGCACTTTATCCTTAAATCCTTTTATTGCTTCATTTGCCTTATCTATGTTTACGCCCGAGTCTGCATATGAATTCTGATTTTCTTTTGTGTTCATGGTATCTCCATACTTTGTTTTTTAATTTCACTTTCCAGGGAATATTTTTCATACCTTTATAGATTAATGTATTTTCGTCATCGGAAACTGCAATCCCTGCGCCCTCTCGGCCCCTGTGCTGAAGAGCCTGAAAGCCATAGATATTATTTCAGCATAATAAGTTTATATATTCTTTTACCGGCATTAATTTTTTAAAATCAAATATCTTTAAGCCTGTTAATTATTGTATCAATATGCTTTAAATGATAAGCAACATCAAATAATTTCCTGATATCGCTTTCACTGATAATATCTGTTATTTTTTTCTCCGCCAGAAGATTCTCAAGAAAACTGCCTTCTTCTTCCCAGGCTTTGAGAGCTGAAGACTGAACCAGTGCGTATGCATCTTCTCTTAGCATTCCTTTACCTATCAGCTCAAGCAATATTCTCTGGGAAAAAATTATTCCTCCATATTTCATCAGATTTTTTTCCATGTTTTTATCAAGAACAATTAATTTATCCAGTATGAAAGATGCTTTTTCAAGTATATAGTCAAGTATTATAAAACTGTCCGGCAGGATTACTCTTTCTGCAGAAGAATGTGAAATATCTCTTTCGTGCCAGAGCGACATGTTCTCAAAACCTGTGACAACATTGCTTCTTAAAATTCTGGCAAGACCGCAGATCCTTTCACACAATATGGGATTCTTTTTATGCGGCATTGCTGATGAACCTTTCTGCCCGGAAGTAAAAGGTTCTTCAACTTCCTTGACATCTGTCCTCTGGAGATTTCTTATTTCGAGAGCTATTTTTTCTATAGTCCCTCCGGTAATTGCCAGTGCGCTTACTACTTCAGCATGCCTGTCTCTCTGAAGTATCTGTGTTGAAGCAGGGGAATTTTTCAGACCAAGTTTTTCACAGACTTTTTTTTCTACATCCGGAGATGTATTGGCATATGTCCCCACTGCCCCACTTATTTTCCCATACCTTATATTTTCTTTTGCAGTTCTAAGCCTTAGGCAATTTCTCTGCATCTCAAATGCCCACACTGCAAATTTTAAACCAAAAGTTATAGGTTCTGCGTGTATGCCATGCGTTCTGCCAACCATTATTGTATATTTATATTTCTCAGCTTTTTCTTTGAGAATATTGATAAAAGCAGCTACCTTTTTTTCAATGATGTTAAAAGCATCGTTTATCTGCATTGATAAGGCAGTGTCCCCGACATCTGAAGAGGTAAGGCCGTAATGAAGATATTTTGAGGATTCTCCTATATAGGAGCCTGCATTCGTAAGGAAAGCAATCACATCATGGTTTGTCTTTTCTTCTATTTCCAGTATTTCCTGAAGCTTGAAGCCGGCTTTATTATTTATTTCTTCTGCCGCTTTACGGGGGATTATCCCGAGCTCGCCCTGTGTAAGAGCTACTGCCTTTTCAACCTGAAGCCACTTTGCATATTTATTTTCTTCAGACCATACCTGACCCATTTCTTCCAAGGTATACCTGAATATCATATTTTCTCCTTGACTGGTTAAAAATATTACAAAAATTACAAATTATTTTCCAAAACCCTGTTTTTGAATTCCAGGTACGAATTTTCCTCCTTCAAGTCAAGAAGAAACTCATCTCCATGATCAAAAAAAACCTGGTCGTATGCTTTGATACAGACATCTGCAACTTCTAATATCCACTTATTGCTGATTTCCCAGCTTTTAAGTTCACTAAGCCAGAAAATATCTTTTTTTGGAATTTTAGCTGTTACCAACTCTGATAAAACAGGATCTTTTTTTGAAACCTGCAATAAAAACTTGTTTGTATCAGATAAAAAAGACAGATTGGCAATTTTTAAATCAAAATCAGACTTCAATTTATCCTCATCCTGTAAATTAATTAAAATAAAATTATCTGTTTTTTGGGCTGTAATACATTTTCAGCCTGTTCATGTATTAATAATAATCTAAACTGCTTGGATATTTCAAATATGATTTAGCCTAGATTTTCATTTAAAAATATTTTGGCTTCATCAGGATCAACAATTACATAACTTACATTATCTATTGTCGCTGATTCACCAGGCAAAGTCAGCAGAATAAAATCATCTCTGTTTATCATCATCTTGAAAGCAACTTTTATATAATCAAATGTCTTGAAATTAGATTTTGTATCTTCATTAAGTATTTTAAGTATATCAGGAATCTGGGGAATTATTGAAAAATTTGCTTTTTGTCTGAATAATTCTGCAAGAAGATACTTCTGTCTGTCCATCCTGTCGAAATCACCCTTTGCGGTTGCACGGCATCTTGAAAATGCAAGTGCCTGTTCACCTGTGAAATTATGAGTACCAGGATCAAAATCAGAGCCGGACTTGTCATCATGAAGGGGTTCGGCTACAGTAATAGTTACTCCCCCCAAAGCGTCCACCAGTTTTATGAATGCAGAAAAGTTAGCAAGCATGACTTTATCTATTTTTATATCTGTGAGTTCATAAATCTCATCCACAACCATATTGACGCCTCCATAGACATAAGCTGCATTTATCTTATTTATCCCGTGACCTTCAAGCTCTACTCTGGTATCGCGCGGGATGGAAATAAGGGCATTTTTACCATTGTTCCCTATATGCATTATTATCATCGTGTCTGTTCTGCCCTCAAATTTATTTTCGTTTTCTCGTTCATCAATCCCGAGAAAAAGGTAGTCAATTCCATTATCCTTATATGACGCAAGTTCTTCACTGTAATTGATTTTTACAGAATCATCACTGGCGATTTTCCTGTCATTGCTTCCTATAAAATAGAATATGATAACCGCTGCAATGACTATAATTATCATAAAAAAAATAAAGCAACCTCTTGCTTTTCTCATTTTTGCTACTCCCTTTTGAATATGTTTATTTTAAGAGTTTCAAGAGTAAAAATCCTAAAATGCCTGTCCGGTATTTGAAAGATAATATAAAGTATGCAAAAGTTTTTCAATCGGATCATTGGTCTGAATATTGACATGCGGAGGTGCTTCTATCGGTACTGATGTATAATTAATTATTACTTTAATGCCGGATTTCACAAGCAGATCGGTTACCTTTTGAGCTGAGCTCTGACTTACTGCAAGAATTGCAACTCTTATATTGTTTTCATTGATAACATCCTGCAGGAAAATGATATCCATCACTTCTTTTTCGGATATTTTCTTGCCGATTATTTTTTCATTATTATCAAAAACATATTCAATATTAAATCCAAATTTCTTTAAAATCTGATAGTTGAGAATCGCTCTCCCAAGATTACCGGCACCAACAAGTATTAATTTTACATTAGCTTCATGACCAAGTATCTGATTAAAACTATTGATAAGAGCATCAATATTAAAACCTACACCGCGTTTTCCTTTGATTCTCAGATTTATTAAATCTCTCCTTATTTCTGCGCTATTGATTTTGGTGTTCTCGCTTATATCACTGGAAGTAACAGTTCTTTTGCCAATGTCTTTAAGCTCAATCAGAAATCTGAGATATTGAGAAACCCGCTGAATGACCCCTTCAGAAAAAATGAAGTTTTTCATATTTCTGCCCTAATGAAATAATAAAATACTATGATTGTTTAAACATATAGTTTGTATCACTCTTGTAACAAAATTTCAAGTTAAAATTTTAAAAAGATTAGGGTTTCTTTCAAATGCGGAGATCATATATGCCATCTGTGATTTTAAACTTTCTGCTACATTTGTTGCAGGTTATTTCGTTTTCAGTAAATGAAAAACCGTATTCGCCGTCTCTGCATGACGGGCACATTATCAGGTCTGAAAAATCCGGAGCATCAGTATTTGCAGCAATCTTATCTTTTTCCGGTTTTGATGCTTTTATGAATATGCTTGGACCAAGCCTGAGAAATGAAAAAATATTTTGTACAATATTTTCAGCTTTATTTAATAATCCGGTCCTTATTCTGTTTTTTAAAAAAGACAGTCTGAAATTAGACACGCTTATCAGTCTTTTTATCTGAAGGCCGCTTTCATGTATTTCTTTTAATATTTCTTTGGGGTGATAATTCCTTATTGTCTCGCCTATATACAGAGGTTCCGGTGAAAAAGGAGAGCTTGCAGTCTTTCTTAAAATAAATTTCAGGATGTTCTTAAGATTTTTCTTGTTTGCAAATTCAAGAATAAAGACACTGTCTTTCTTTAATATTCTTGAAACCTCATTGATAAAACCGGATGTTGAGCCAAGATGATGCATCAGTCTTACAGATATTGCCATATCTAGTTTTTCATTCCTCAAAGGGATGTTTTCTGCATCTGCTGCAATAAAATAAATATTCAGGGGTTTTCTTGCAGAAGCATTCTTTGAATAGAAGTCTTTTACAGACTGCATGGTGTTTTTAAGATTGCTGACTGAATAATCAAGCATTATTATCCGGTTAAAATCGTTATACTCATTAAACAATCTTCCAAAACCACATCCTATATCTGCAATAACACCTTTATTTTTAAAACCTGCAAATAGTTTTCTTATTGCAGTTCTTTCAGAATAATCCTCATACTGCCTTTTATTATCCTGCCAGAATTCTCTGTAGTCATATGTTTCATAATCAGACCTTCTTAATTCCAATACAACCTTCCCTTTTAATTATCAAAAAACGGAATAAGGTTATATTAGTTATATAATCGTCAAATATCAATAATTTAATCAAGCCGGACTTCTGAATCTGCCGACTCTGATAAAGCATTGTTTTCGCTACTTAGATCCGGTAATGAAAATTCAAGGCTTGGCGCAACTACATCTGCCACAATATTCATTATATTTATTTTTTTCCCGTCTTTTGTGTCAAAGCTTCTGTGATTAAGCCTTCCGCTAATGATAACTCTGTCGCCTTTTTTAAGCTTACCTGCACAATTTTCTGCCAGACGGTTCCATGCAGTGACATTGAAGAAATCAACATTTTCATTTTCATTCCCGTCTTTGTCTCTCCATCTTTTATTAACTGCTATTCGCAAATCGGTAATTGCAAGTCCCTCGTTTGTATATTTAATTTCAGGATCTCTTGAAAGATTACCTAGCAAAACAAATTGATTTAAACCATTCATTGCTTCTCCTTCTGTTAAATTATTTTAAAAACTGAATCGATATTTTTTACAAAAACCAAAATCTTCACTCCATGGATAGATTATCCTTGAAGTTGCTGTAGACGAAATACTGTTTTTTTTCATCAACTTATCTACAAAAAGAAGATTAAGGGGCGCTTTTGCCGTAACACTCACTTCGTCATAGGAAATATTTATATCTATTTCATAATTCTTTATGTTCTTATATTCATCACTCAGAATATCTTCAATATTAATATCATTATGTTTAAAACTTAAAAGTTCCTGTGAAATTGCCAAGGACAACATCTCCGCAACATTTTCCGTTTTTTCTCTTTTGACGAAAATACATGAAAAATCAAGAATGATTATCAGAAAAAAACATATAAAAATCATAAAAACCAGAACCGTTATGCTGATATTGCCATTTTCATTTTTCTTAGATCTCATCCTGATTCCCACATTCCATCCTCATGGTGCTCTCTGCATTAAGTATTACTTTTTTACCGGTAAAACTTTCAAGAATATTGCCAAAACCGCCATATCTTATACTTATTTTTACTTTTATGTATTCTCCGATTCTTCTTTCGGATTCGCTGCCTGGAATAAAGCAGACATTGTCAAACGTAATATATTTTCCTGTCAGATTATTTCTGATAAAATAAGCAGCTTTATCATTTGAATTTGTGGTTGCAATAATTCTTGCAGTTTCTCTTGCAGACTGCTCAATATTATTCTGCAGATATATCAAATAGCCAAGCTGGAGGAAGACAAAAAAAATGATGATCACAAAAGGCAGCACCATTATGAATTCTATTGTAGACTGGCCATTTTTTATGTAAATATTAAAATGTCTTTTTATAAAATAATTTATTTTGCTAATTTTCATTCTTTTATGTTTTGTGAAAATCTTTAATCAATACTCCTCCAACCTGGCTGAAACCGATGATGTTTTCTTAAATCAGTTCAGAGATCTTGCTAAAAGCTTTTGAAATCAGATCAACAATCATCGGCTTGCCGACTGCAACCAGTATAGCTGAAATTATTCCCGCTACTACCGTAACCAAAGCATATTCCAGGGTAGACTGACCCTTCCTGGAAACTAACTTTTTCTTTATAGAAATTAAAATTCTATTAATAAAATCACCTCCCTTCATCATTGAATTATTTAGCATTTACCTCCTTTCATATATTTTTTACAGATACTTAAATTAGAAAAGGTCTCCTCCTATTACATATACAAGCGGTCCCCCTACAATCAGAATAAATGATGGAAGAACCAGAAAAATAAGGGGGAATAGTATTTTTGTTGAAAGAAGCCTGGTTTTTCTGTCTATTATCTGGGAAATCTCGAACCTTGAAAAATCGGCTTTTTGTCTGATTATCTCACTTATGGAAGAACCATAATTTTCTGCCTGCTGCAGCATAAAGACAAATCTTTTGAAAGATTCCGGGTTATTTCTCGAAAGCAGCCTTTTATATGATTCTTCTTTGCCAAACCCAAGTTCAAGATCTTTGAGAAAGGTAGACAGTTCATTGGAGATATACCCTTTATACTCATTTGTCACTATTTTGATCGAATTATAAATGCTCTGACCTGCAAGCGTAGCAACATATATAAGATCCGCAGCAAAAGCAAGTTCGTTTTCTACTTTGTGGTTTAATCTGCTGACGAACATATTTACAAAAAAATCAGGAATAAAAAATCCTGCAAAGAATCCTATGACAAAAACAATACAGATATTAGAAAAACTCATTATCACTGATAAGAGCATCGCCAGAGAGAATGCCGTAAGTATTTTGAAACCAAGGACTGAATGTATGTTTAATCCTGTAAAGTTTATGCCAATGAAGCTGACTTTTTTAGTTAATTTATTCTTATAAAAACAGGGCAGCACTTTTTGTGTTGTTTTTCCCAGAAATAAAAGCAGTCTTACAAACCAGAATCTTTTATTGTTAAGAAATTTCTGATGAACACCTTCTTTGCCTTTATCCTTCAGTGTTTCATCTTTTTTTCTCAGCAATCTTTTTCTAACAAGATAATATATAAAATAAAGACAGACTGAAAAATATATCAATATTAAAATAATCATATTTTTCATAGATAATCTTCCCTTACTATTCTTTTTATAACTATATAACCGGATAGCTCCAGCAAGGTTCCGATTAAAATGGCGGCAATTCCCAACCCGGTAGAGATAAATCTCTCAACAGCCTGATTAAAAATAAAATACATAAAAATAAGTCCTATGGCAGGGAAAAAAACTATTATATTCCCTGAAAGCCTGCTCTGGGCAGTCCTTGTTTTTACCTTGGTTCTTACCCTGATATTTTCCTGGACAGTTTTAAGTATGTTTGAAGCAATAAAAAGGAAATTGCCTCCAATTGTATTGTTGATTTTTATGGCATTAATCAGTAACCGTATCTCTTTGTTGTCTGCATTTTTTGAAAAATTATCCAGAGCTTCTTCAAAAGGAATATTGAATTCAACTTCATTATCAATTTTTTTTAAGTAAGAATATAAAGGATTCCTGAACCAGGATAATGAAATTTTGAAAATCTGCCTTATATTTTTTCCCGATTTTAAAAGTATTATCATATTTGAAATAAACTCTGCAATCTGTATTTCAAAAAATTCTTTTCTTTTCTCCTGGACTCTCTGAATAGTTTCAAATGTAATAATTGAAGCCACCATACTAAAGAATATTGAGATAAAAATATTCCTGAAGAAAATCTGAAACATCAATAAAGCGATAAAAAAAACAATCGGAAATAGAATTTGTTTTTTTATGGTAAAAAATTTCCTTAATCTTTCCTTTTTTCCTATTTTTTCTCTGCTGCGGAAATGGCTATTGTCCTCATGATTGATTGAGATATGCTTATGCATAAAAATCAGTCTTATTGATTTTGTAATGCCTTTTAAAAAACAATAA
>DUQM01000059.1 GCA_012837825.1 Actinomycetota bacterium
CTTAATGGTCAGGCACACTTTGATAATATATCTGCCTATGTAACTGCCCATCCACCTCTTTCCCCCCGGGACTGGGTGCTTAAAGACTTAAGCATAGATGAGCTTCTTGCATATTACGGTCCAACTCCCGAAGGCTTTATTAAGATGCTGTATGATAATATACTTGGCAGGCTTTATGATGACAGCGGATTTGATTACTGGAAAGAACAGTTAAACACAGGTGTATTTACAGCAAGCCAGGTAGCAGAGCGCTTTGTATTTTCCGGCGAGCTTAGCTCCAAGGTAGAGAAAATGGACAATGAAGAGTTTATTACATTTCTATACAGATCACTTCTGTCAAGAACACCTGACAGCTCCGGATTTAAGAACTGGGTAGATTATATGGATAGCGGCGCATCCAAGCTTGATACATTAAGAGCTTTTATGAGTAATAAGGAATGGCATGATATATGCCATATGTTTAATGTAGCACCTTAAGCAGTATGCGGATATAAGTAATTGGTATATAAATATAGATAAGATATAGATATAGATAATATATAAATAAGACTGTATTTTATATGTCTTTTTAGCGCAGTCTCTGCTTTTATCCTATTTATGATGATTGCTGTTGTTACAAATCCTGTTGTTATAAATGCAGGAGTTAAGGTAGAGAATAAAAGTTAAGTCTGCTTTTGCTTTATTACTCTTGCAGGATTGCCGACTGCAAGGCTGTTTTCAGGAATGGATTTTAAAACGAGCGAATGTGCGCCTATTGTCGTATTGTTTCCTATTTTAACAGGCCCGAGTACTGTTACGCCTGTATATAAATTGACATTATCCCCAATTATCGGATAACCCGGGGCTCCATGGTGAAAAATTGAATGACCAATACCACCGAGAACCACATTGGAAAAAATACTTACATTCTTTCCTATCACCACTCCCCTTCCGATCACCACACCCGAAGCATGCCATATCCTGCATCCGTGACCTATTTCTGCTCCGGGATCTATTTCTGCACCGTTAAAGAAAAAATTTATGCGACATAAAAATTCCGCAAAAAGCTTTAAGCGCCATTTATACAGCTTGCGATAAAACCTGTAAGCAATGATTGCCTGAACACCCGGTTTAACCAATAAAATCCTAAAAGCGCCCCGGATGCCCGGTTTACCCGATAAGGTACCATGTTTACTAAAAAGCTGGCTGATATCGCCTTTTAAATTACCTTCCATAATACTTTCTGTCATTTCATAAATTTAAAAAGAAGGCTGTCATAATCTTTTTTATAAAAGAGTTTTATGTTGATTTCCGGATAAAGCTCTCTTGTTTTCTTGATTTTTTTATTCTTTTTTGTAACAAGATTCTGGTTCATGGTTGTCAGCTCAATAAAAAGATCAAGATCAGGCAGATAAAAATCAGGAGTGAAAGATAAAGTCGCATTTCCCCGGCTGTCAAACTCAAGAGGAAAAGTTTTGGGTTCATACTGCCATCTTATCCGGTAAAAATCTAATATTTTGGCAAATTCTTTTTCACTGTCATTTGCAAAAACAATCTCTTCGGCATTTATTATATTGGATACAGGGGTATTATTTTTGTTTCTATTATCAATTGCACCCATCATTTTTGTATTCATTTATCTTTCTGCTTTCTGTATATATAATAATCAATATAAATATTTTTTATAAAACACCAAACTCATTACATCTCTTTTTCTGAACGACTTGCTTTCCTGAGAAAATCTTCCACATCGTCTTTAAGATTGTTATATACTTTTTCAAGGGCTATTCCAAAAACAGCCTGTCCGTTATTGATGGTATCGATGATCTCTTTATCGGAATAACATGCAAAAACTGTATTGCCGTCCGATATGAGAGTAACTTTAAGAAAAGCGTCTTCCCCGTTTCCGTCAAGTTCAAGATATTTTTTTGTTTTTCTTATTTTATGAAGACTTATGCCTGCATCCAAAAGGCTTTTGACCACTTTAAGCTTGAGGAGATCATTAAAGCTGTACATTCTTTTTGAGCCGTACCCTACCGCCTGATTAACAGAAGGGCTTAGGAAATCAGTTCTGTCATAGTAATCAAGCTGTTTGTATGTAAGTCCTGTTATCTTGCATACATCGCGGGAACCGTATATATTCTTTTCCTGGGGCGGAGTTTTTATATCAAAATTTGTGAAACTTCTATTCTCTATGCTTTTTTGTTTTAAGTACTTATTCATTATTTAAAATATAACTATAATTACATTAATGTAATTACATCATTGTAATTATAGTTAACGATCTTAAATCTGGCAAGAGTATTTAAAAAGCATGGTTTCAGATATTAAAATCTTCAGGAGAGGCGTGGTTCAGAAAATCTCTGAATTTCTTTACCTCTTCTTCAATTGATGTGATTTTCAGCCCTGCTTTTTTAAGAACATTTTCCGCAACATAAATAGGAGACTTTAATCTCACAGCAATGGCAATCGCGTCTGAAGGCCTTAAATCAATAGTTATATTATCCTCGTCATCTTTTTTTAAATCAAGAAATGCGAAAAAAGTATCTTTGATAATTTTTGAAATGACAATGCGTTTTACTTTAATTTTAAAAACATCAAATATATTTATGATAAGATCATGAGTCATTGGTCTGGGAAATTTAAAATTAACCATTTCAAGGACTATGGAAGAAGCTTCAAAATTACCAACCCATATAGGAAGAAATCTGTCTCCATTATGCTCTCTTAACAGTATGATAGGTTTCTGGGAAGGCTGCTCTATTCTCACGCCCTCAAGATTTACAAGGATATAATTTTCTTTAAAGTTTTTGTCATCCATAGCATGAAAACCGGAAATAATGAAAAATAATATAAGAAATCTAAATATTAAGGGATGACTTCATCTCTTCAATATCTTTTTTAATTGCATCTGTTTTAAGCTCATATATGGATTCAAGATTTCTATATTTTTGTTTGTAATCCAGACCGTAACCGACTACATATTTTTCAGCTACCTTAAAAGCACAGTACTTTATGTCAAGCATTGCAATTCTTCTTATTTCTCTGTCAATAAGGGTGCAGACTTCAATGCTTTCAGGCTCCCTTGATCTGAGGTTTCTGATCAGATAGCCAAGTGTAAGTCCTGTGTCAATAATATCCTCGACTATCAGAACGTGCTTTCCGAAAATTGTTTCTTCAAGGTCTTTGGTAAGCTTGACAATCCCTGAATCAGGCTGATTGATCCCGTAAGAGGAAATACCGATAAAATCTATGGAAAAAGGCAGTCTAATATTTCTTATCAGATCAGTCAGAAATATTACCGCCCCTCTTAGTATGCAGATAATTACAAGTTCTTTGTCTTTATAATCAGCAGTAATCCTGCTCCCAAGTTCTTTTACCTTATTCTGAATAAGTTCGCTTGGAAACAGAACCCTGCCTAATATATCATCGTAATCAAAATCAACTATTTTATTTTTAAAATCGTCTTTCAATTATTAATTCTGTTCTAGTAAATTACTCTGTCCGCTCCCTGTATCATACCGATATAAGTGGAACCTCTGTTGATAAGAACTTCATTTCCTGCACTGTCTTTAAAGACCATAGGGTCAAGAATATTTGTTCTTTCCCAGGTACCTTCAACTACATTTCCGTCAAAGAAAAAGAAGGCTTTTCCGTTTCCGGTTGTTCTTACAATCATATGGCCTGCTGAATCTCCGGAATTCGCAATATCAGTTACAAGAGCTATGACATTGTTAAAATAAAGATTTTCATTTGTTTCCCTGTCGACATCCTCCTTGCCGCCTGTTGATTTCTTATAGTTATTCAAAGCCTTGTCATATTTAAAATCCGAAGCAAATGATGCTACTGAAAAATCAATCTTTATATCGCTGACCGTTCCCCTTTTTTCCTCAGAGGCATCCAGTTTAAAGCTAAACGGAGACTGTCCGCCATCTATAGCATATCCGTTATTTTCCGCAGCTGCTTTAAGCTTTTCTGTTGAAGAATATGCATTATGAGGAGCAACTCTTGTGGAATCCCTCCATGCGTCTTTACCCTCAGCCATATTTGCTGTGATGCTGCTTGCACCGCTCTGATCTCCCAGCGGTGTCAGTACATCCATGTCCATGTTATCAACGATCTTATATCCTTCAGGATATGTCCCCCAGAAAACATATACAGGATCAAACATCCTTGACATTTCAGCATAGTATTGTCTGGCGCTTCTGATAGGACCGACTACTTCTGCATCTTTGGAAGAAAAAATACCGATTAGTCTTGTTATGCCGCCTTCGTCTACAACTTCTATAACACAGTCAGCCTTGTTCAAGCCTGACTGACGTCTTGCTTCTCCCGCATTATTTATCATAACTGCAAATGGTCTTGTATTTAAAACACTATCTGATATTTCAAATCCGGTTAATAAATTAATATTGCCTGTTATTTCCAATTCAGATATGGACCTTTTGGTAGTTTCTGTTTCTTCAGAATCTTTTGAAGCAGAAGTAGTAGTAGTTTCTTCCACATCTATTTTTGGTTCCTCGGTTACTGCCTCCTTCTTGCATGCAAAAGAAAAAAGAAGCATTGATGACATCAAAGCAATCAATGTAATAGCAAGAATTCTTACAAATACTGCATTTTTTTGACCTGTTTTCACGATACCTCCACTAGATTTAAAATTTGGGTTTATTAATTTGATTTCAATCTTATTAAATTTTTAATTATTATAAATGTAAAAGCAGAAAAATAAAATGATAAGGTGAAAATAAGAAGCAGTTTGACAATTTCTCCGTAAGAAGATTCATAATGGCTTATTCGGATTTCCGGAGATTTCATTTCGCTGCGAGAACATAGATCAAATTCTTCAAGCCGACTGCCGTTTAAGAATACAGTCATTTTACCATAAGATTTATCCTTTAAAACAGGAAATTTTATATTCCGGTCTATATCAAAATCAAAAAAAATTCTGTCTTCTGCTCTATTCAAAAGAAGAGTAAAGTCTTTTTTGGGAAAAAGATCAAAGCTTGCATTCGAAAAATCATTGCCTGCATAAGCAGTTGAAACCGGTTCTTCCTTTGAAATTATTTTTTCATATCTGTAATTGTCATAAACCCAGTCAAGCAATCTTAAAGTATCGTAATTTCTTCCATACAATGAGCTTCCCAGAACAGTGCATAAAAGTTCAACATCTTCTTTTTTGGAATATGTAATCAAGCAGAAACCTGCATTATTTGTATAACCTGTTTTTATTCCTTTTATAAAATCGCCATCCAGGAGAGAGTTGGTGTTTTGAATTATTATTTCTTTTCCGCTTAAATATATCCTTGCTTCCTTCAGAGACACAATTTCCCGGAATTTTTCATTAGCCATACAATATTTTGCAATCATGACAAGATCCTTTGCCGTTGATCTGTGCCCGGGATTTTCACTGTCCAGACCATTTGTATTTTCAAAATTTGTATTTAACGCGCCTATTTCTTTTGCTTTTCTATTCATCAGCTTTACAAATTCCTTTTCGCTGCCGGATATGTGTTCTGCAAGAGCAATGGTTGCATTATTGTTTGAAGAGACAAGAGCAGCTTTTAAAAGATCTCCTACAGTGATTTTATCATTTACCCTGAAATTGATACTGGAAAAATTCCTGCCTCTGGCATTTTCAGATATTCTTATCGTTTCTTCCAGATTCTCCGCTTCTTCAAGAACAATAATGGCTGTCATAATTTTTGTAATGCTTGCAGGATACATGGCTTTGTCGGAATTCTTTTCCCATAGCACTCTGTCGGAATTATAATCTTCCACAATTGCAGATACGGCTACCGTGTCAATATACTTTCTTGGGATGCTGCCTCTATTATCGTCAGCAAATAATGGTTTTAGGGGAAAAAGCTGAATAATAAAAATTATCAGGATTGAAACTGACAGAAAATAAGCTGACAGGGTTTTTCTTGTGGTTTTTTCATTTTTTTTTCTGGCCTGCGTAAGTAAATCCGGGTTCATTTGTATTGCTCAAGAAATGCTTTATTGTTCCTTTTGACCATAAGATGTCTTAAATTTGATAAAAGCATTTCCAGATCTTTTACTATGGAAGTAGCTTTTACCACGGATTCTTTGCTCCCTGACATAATTACAGGTAGAGCTATCTGCTGAATAAAAGAAGATTCTCTTGCAGAAAAATTATCAAATAATTTAAGATTTTTCGGCTGAATGCCGTATTTCAATAATTCGGCAGCAATTCTTATTATTTCTATTTCTGAACTTTTTATTATTTTTCTGTCTTCAAATTCTTCAAAATAAATAACATTTTCATTCATTAGCTCATTTAAAAAAGATTCTTTGATTTCCAATTTTTTAATCAGTTCTTCAACAGCAATGGAATCATCTTTTAAAGAAATGCTGCTTTCTTCAATTAAATCAAATTTTAGCTGTTTTACAATGTCCTCATTTTTAAAATCAAGAACAAAATCTACAGAATTTATTTTTTCTCTTATGGCGCTTAGCGGCATGTAATATTGCTTCTGCATTTTTAAAATAAAATCAAGTTTAATGATATCTTCTTTTCCGTAAATGCGATATTTGCTCTGAGTTCTTTTTGGGGATAAGAGACCTTCTGATTCAAGAAATCTTACTTTGCTTGCAGAAATATCGGGGTAGTACTTTTTAAATTTTTCCACCACTTTACTGATGGTTATATAGTTCTTTTTTGTTTTCATTTAAATAACTTTATTCGTTATTCAAACAAAAGAAATAAAATACATATTTTCCTATCTGTATTTTGTCTCCGTTTTCAAGGTATTTTTCCTCTATAAGTTTCCCGTTCACATAAATTCCGTTCAGACTGCCCATATCGACTACTTTGAAATATTTATCTGTTTTCATAATGGATGCATGTTTTCTGGAAACCGTGATGTCGTCAAGGAAAATATCTGAATCTATTTCTCTGCCAATGTTAAAATATTCTTTATTAATGGCAAATATTTCACCAATATTTGTGCCTTTTAAAACCAAAAGACCGGCATTGTCCTTTTTGACTATTTCTTTTAACTGGCTAATCGTTTTTTCCGTAAGCTCTTCTTTTATTTCAATCTTCTGCTCTATGATTGATTCAGTTTTTGAAGAGATTTTCTTATTGTCGTCTTCCATTTTGTTATTATTATTCATAATAAAAATTAAAGTAAATAATCAGAGCAAATTTTTTATAGCTTTAATCATATATTGCTTGAAAACATTAAAAAAGCTTTCATCTCTTGATTCTATATAACATCTAATCAGGGGCTCTGTTCCTGATAATCTTAAAAGTGCCCAGGCATCATTTTCCAATAACAATTTTACACCATCTTTTGTTAAAATATTACTTATTTTTATATTTTCAACAGAACTGCCCTTCATTTTTTTAAAACTGTCAATAATGCCGACCATTTTTTCTCTCGGCACTTCCATATCCATTCTTTCATTGAAAAAATATCCCAGTTCTTTGTTTATGTTATTCAGATATTCAGAAAGGCTTATATTATCAAGATGAGTTTTTAAATAACTCTGAATCTCAATAAGCAGCAGATTTGCTGCAATTCCGTCTTTTTCCGGGATATGACCCTTGATACTTAATCCGCCACTTTCCTCTCCGCCTATAAGCACATCGTTCTTTATCATTTCAGCGGCAATGTATTTAAATCCGACAGGTGTTTCAATTAAGCCGATATCAAATTTTTTACATATTTCATCTATCAGATGAGTGGTTGCCACTGTTCTTACTGCCTTCAGATCCTTTCCTTTATAACCTTTTACAGAGCAGAGGTAATAAAATATAAGGGATATTACCTTGTTGGGATTTAAAAATACTCCGGCTGAGTCAATAACCCCAAATCTGTCTGCATCGCCATCAAGAGCCACTCCGATATCAAATCTTTTTTCAAGTATTATTTTCTTAAGTTCCACAAGGTTCTTTTCTGAAGGATCAGGCAACTTTCCCCCGAATAAAGCGTCTCTTTTATTATTTAGAACTCTTGTTTCATTTCCGGAAATTTCGTCAAGGATTTTTGGAAATACATTTATGCCCGCCCCATAAAGCATGTCGGCGGCAATTTTCAGCCCTGCTTTTTTAATTGAAGCAAAATCAATAAGCTTTCTTATATGTTCATAATATGTAGGAAATTCAGTCAAGATTACTATATTTTCATCAATGCTCTCAGATGAAGAACGCAGCGCATCTCTGTTGTCCAAAAAAAATCTCAGATTCTCCTCTATATCAGAGGTTATCAGGTCTGTTGCCGGTCCGCCATAATCGGGTATAAATTTAATTCCGTTGTATTTGGAAGGATTATGGCTTGCGGTGATCATAAGTGCTCCGTCCAGCTTCATGTCAAGGACATTAAAAGCAGTTACCGGAGTGGGAATACTTTTATCGGACAAAAAAACTTTAAAACCATATGCGCTTAATATTTTTGCAGAAAAGGAGGCAAATTCTTCTGAAAGAAATCTGTTATCATATCCAATGAAAATGCCATTTTTATTTTCTTTTTTTTCTATAATATGCCTTGCTATTGAATTGACTACTATTCCGAGATTTTCAAAATTAAAATTATCCGCGATTATGTCTCTCCAGCCATCTGTGCCAAATTTTATTTTATTCATTTTTTTCTCTTCTGTTTATTTGCTATTAATTAATAATTTTTTATATAGCATGAAAAAATCATTAATTTTTTAAAAAAACCGGCAAATGGAAACTGAATTTTTTTCTTAAATTTTATTTAAAAATGGTCGGGGCGAGAGGATTCGAACCTCCGACCCCCAGTACCCCATACTGGTGCGCTAAACCAAGCTGCGCCACGCCCCGGATCAGACATTGTTATTTTAAATTATTAATAATCAATAGTAAAGCTTATATGGTCCCTGAATAATAAAAAATCAGATAACAAAAAATATTTGAACCGGTTTTAAAGATAAAAAATGAACCGGTTTTAATATTCGGATTTAAAACTTCTTCCCATTAGTAATTCTACAGATTTCATGACATTTTCATTTTTATATATGATGTCATAAACGCATTTTATAATTGGCAATTCGATTTTTAATTTACCGGACATGTCATAAACAGCTTTCGTAGTTTCGATTCCTTCAGCCACCATGCTCATTGAATTTTTTATTGAATCGATGTTCTCACCTTTCGCGAGCCGCTCCCCTACAAGCCTGTTTCTGCTGGCATAGCTTACGCAGGTCGTTATCAGATCCCCCATTCCCGCAATGCCTGCAAATGTTCTGCTTTCTGCACCATAATTTCTTCCAAATTTTTCCAGTTCAAAAAGTCCCCTGGTTATAATAGAAGCTTTTGTATTTGAGCCATAACCAAGCCCGTCAGATAACCCGGCAGCTATTGCAATAATATTTTTAAGAGCGCCGCACAGCTCTACGCCAATAATATCTTTATTGGTATATACTCTGAAATAATCACTGGAAAAAATTTTCTGAAGAGTGCCTAATATGCTCTCATTTTCAGAGGAAATTGTTGAAACACTTGGCAGTTTTCTAAGAATCTCTGAAGAAATATTCGGTCCCGAAAGAGCTGCGATTTTATCTTTGAGATAGTCTGGCAGAAGTTCTTTTAATATCTGGGATATCCTTAAGTTTGTCTCCTTTTCTATTCCTTTTGCAACGCTGACAACAGCAAAAGCATTTTTGCATGATTTTGCTATAAAATCATCAAGCTTTAACACAACGCTTCTTATAAATTGCGAAGGAACAGCAAATATCACAAGGCATGGTTTTATTCTGTCTGCTGCTTTGTCTATTTTATCAGTTCCGAAAGCATAAATGGAATCAGCCGGAAAAAAGTATTCGCCTATATATTTTTTATTTGTCCCATACCGGTTTAGCTCTTCCTCAACAGCTTCTTCAAATGACCATATATCTATTCTGTATCCTTTTTGCGCAAGCATAAGCGCAATTGTGGTTCCCCAGCTTCCTGAACCTATTACAAGTATTTCTTTCATTTATTATTAATCAAACACCGGTTTATAATAAAAATGATAATTAACCTTAATATTTAAATTTCAGCATTATGGGAGTGCCATTAAACTCATAATTTTCCCTTAATGTTTTTTCAATATAATTCTTAATATTGGTTTTTGAAGAAATATCCATATTGGAAAATACAAGAAAAAAAGGCGGGTTTGCTCCTATCTGTTTGATAAATTTAAGCTTGTATTTTTTTCCTGAAACGTATATATAGCTGGAATCTTCTTTTTGTTTAAAAACCGACATTAACTTGTTTTCAGGAATGATTTTTGCTCTTTCCTGTAAAATGACATCTATATGTTTAAATATTTTTTCTATTCCTTTGTTTTGAATTGCGCTTATCTTTAAAAATGGAATATAGTCTGCAAAGTAAAGTTTTCTGTCAAGTTCTTCTATTATGCTGTCAACAGATTCCCTGTCCGACAGGTCTGTTTTTGTAATAAGAATTATTACACTCGTGCCGCTTTTAAGACATGTATTTATTATGTTTATATCCTGTTTTGTTATTTTTGTTGTACTGTCTATCAGCACAAGACCTACCTGGGCTTCTTTTATTATCCTCAGAGTCCTTAATTTGCTGTAGTATTCCAGATCTTCTTCAACCACTTTGTCTCTTTTTAATCCGGCGGTATCTGTAAACCTGTAATTCCTGCCATTATGTTCAAGAACACTGTCAATCGTGTCCCTGGTAGTGCCCTCAACCTCACTGACTATGACTCTTTCTTCTTTTATGAGAGTATTGAAAAGTGTGGATTTGCCTGAATTTGGCTGTCCGAGTATGGCGATTCCAGGAACAGACAAGTCTTCATCTTCATTATATGTTTCCGTGATGCCGTCAATATTATCGGTTACTTCATTAAGCAGGTCGCCTATATTTATTCCGTGCATTGCAGATACTTTTATGGGATAACCTATCCCCAGTCTGAGATAATCTTCAGTGTAGTAATCTCCTTTTTCGCTATCCCATTTATTTCCTGCAAAGATAATCTTCTTGTCTGTTTTTCTTAAAAGAGAAATAATCTCTTCGTCGGCCACTGACAAGGGTTCTCTCAAATTAACAAGAAAGATAATGACATCTGACTCATCTATTGCTTTTCGGGATTGCAGCAGGATCTGAAGAGACAGCTTGTCATCAGGTTTAAAATCCATTCCTCCTGTATCAAGAATGTAAAAATTCTTATTATTCCATTCAGCTTTATAATATTTTCTGTCTCTTGTAATCATAGGATGTTCATGGACAATAGCTTCCTTGCTGGAGCACATCCTGTTTATCAGAGTTGATTTTCCAATATTCGGTTTTCCTATTACGGATACGACACTTAAGCCGTCTTTCATATTTTTAACAATTCCCTTGCAAATGATTTTCCATTATTTTTCACAAATGATATTTTACCTGATATTTTTCTGAAATCCTTTTTATTCTTATCATCAAGAGTTATTCCTTCTTTATTAAATATAATATCCGAGATAAATATTTTATCATAATTATTAATATCTTTTATTGATGTAATATGTCTTGTAAAATCATCAAAAGAAAGAAGTCCCGTTACTTTTACATTTCCGCCGAATATTTCATTTTTTACTGCCATAACATTCATGTTAAAGTTTAAGTTTAATTTTCCAACTCTGTTTATAAGTTCACCTGCCAGTGATTTTATAAAATTTTTAGAATATTCAGACGTAAGCACAAGTATATTGGTTTTTTCCCCTGTCTTTTTTACGGTTGCTATAGCAGTGTCGGCATTTTTTATCACTGACTTATCCAGAATGTTGATAAAATCATTTTTAAAATCAGCCAGCAGTCCTATTCCATTTTCAATTTGTGGGAAATCATCATAGTAATTAATTCCAGGAATATTTTTGCCGGCGATTATATAAAACTCATCCGATAAGTAGATGTTTTTGATCTTTTCATTAAATTTAATATCATCAACCAGGCTGATAAGATCATTTGAGATAATTTTATCAAAAGGCCGCAGTCTTTTGTTTTTATTGTATCTGGTTATACCTACAGGAACAAGTCCGATTGAGTGAACATTGCTGAGCCTGTTTAAAAAAAACAAGGTATTTTTAAGATCAATACCATCATTTATTCCGGGACATACAACAATCTGTATATTTGTGACTATATTGTGTTTGTCAAGAACTTTCAGAAAGTCTACTGCCCTGAAATGCCCCTTTTTATTAAAAATAATATCTCTTGTCTTTAAATCTGCACTATGGAAAGAGATATACAAAGGAGAAAGATTGTATTTTGTTATTTTTTCAATATCTCTTTCATTCAGGTTTGTAAGCGTAATAAAATTGCCGTATTTGAAAGATTCAAGATAATCGTCGTCTTTCAGATAAAGTGTCTTTCTCAGACCTTTTGGAAGCTGGTCAATAAAACAAAAAATACATTTATTCCTGCATTTTTTTATAGACATCTGAAATACTAAAAAAACTTTCTATTCTTTTTTTGACATTTTCAAGGTCAGTGTAAGGGGTAGATGCTCCACTGATAACGGCTATATTATCCGTATCTCTGAACCATTTTTTTTTCAATTCCAGTTCATCTTCAACATGGTATGTTTTTTCCTGGACAGAAGCAGCCAGTTCCTTAAGATTTTTGGTGTTTGCGCTGTTTTTGCCCCCGACCACAATAATTACATCATTAAGGGAAGCTATTCTCAAGGCTTCTTCCTGTCTTAAACGAGTCGTCTTGCATATGGTTTTAAAAATTCTTATCTCACAGGAAAACATTTCAATCAGTTTACGGCATATTCTGTTAAAATTTTCAGTTGTCTGTGTTGTCTGCGAAAGAACAGCTATTTTATTTTTGCAGTCAAGATCTTCCAATTCTTTCTCGTTTTCAACTATAGTATAAAAACCGGTTTTAATATTTCCCGCTATTCCGTTTACTTCAGGATGATTTTTCTCTCCAATCAGTATTATAAAATATTCCTCACTACTGAGATTTTTTGCAATTTCATGAGCTTTCGAAACAAAAGGACAAGTGGCATCGACTATATTTGTGCCTATATTTTTAAAAGAATTCTTTATTTCAGGACTTACTCCGTGAGATCTTATTACAACCGTATCACAGGGATTTAATAAGCAGCTGTTTTTAATAATACCCACACCTTTTTTTATGTAAGAGTCAACCACTTTAGGATTATGTATTATCTCGCCATAAGTATATATTTTATTAACGGTTTTGCTGTCTGATGAAGTATTTATAACACCGTCAAGAATCTTTACGGCTCTTTTTACGCCCGGACAGTAACCCGAATATTCACCTATTACAATCTGCATTTCAATAATTTATCCTGGAAAATAATTTTTTTAAATCGTCAATCACATATGCCGAAAGCATGTCTATTCCTTCTCTTTTTGGATATTTTCTGAAAAATTCTTCGGTATTTATGATATCACCGAAGATTATTCTTATTTTTGGCCGTATTGTTTTTTTTCTACCATGTGAAACTTTTTTAAGGTTACATACCGCCATAGGCAGAATAGGAGCGCCTGTCAGATAAGCAATCAGCGCAAGGCCTTTATGGCCTTTTCCAATTTCTTCTCCGGAAGAGCGTGTCCCTTCAGGAAATATTCCGATAGTATTTCCTGAATTTATTACTTCAACGGCTTTACTTATTGCAGCTCTGTCCACCCCTGATCTGTTAACCGGAAATGCATTAAGGAATTCTATTAAATTTCTAAAAAAGAACTTTCTGAATAATTCTTTTTTAGCCATGAAATAAACCGGTCCGGGGTAATATTCACCCATCAGAACAGGATCTAAAGCACTGAAATGATTGCAGCACAGTATTAGTTTTCCTTTATAAAATGATTTTTCCCTGTTTATTATTTCTATTTTGAATAAAAGCCTGAGTATGATATTTACAACAAACTGTATTGATCTGTGAAGAAGTAAATAAGCTTTGCTTCTTTTGGTTTTAAAAAGATTGATATTCATTTTTAAAAACAGTCCGGGTTTTTAATTTTATTTCTTTTTTCTATTATTTTTCCGTAATAGACATTTTTTATTTCATCACATACCTGTTCAATGCTCATCCCTGTAGTGTCAATTACCCGGGAATTATCAGGTATTACAAGAGGGCTGTCTTTTCTGGTACTGTCTATCCTGTCCCTGCTCTCGATTTCTTTTTTAATCTGATTTTTATCAGCTCCCTGCCTGTTGACATTCAGCTGTTTTTCCCTTCTTCTGACTCTTTCGTCTATATCCGCCGTAAGATATATTTTACAAACCGCATCAGGACATACAACACTTCCGGTATCTCTTCCCTCTATTACGGAAGCCTGTTTTTCTGAAAGATCTCTCTGAAGCGAAACAAGAAATTTTCGTACTCCCGACAGCCTGGAAACAATTGAAACCGCTTCTCCTACCTCCCTGCTGCGGATATCCATTGTAATATCTCTGTCATCCAGATAAATATTTGTATATTTTTCAGGATCAGATGCATTGGAATCAAGTCTTATTGTATAGTCTTTTGCCTTATCCAGTATAGCTTTTTCATCCTCAAGATCAATATTGCCTTCCAGTGCAATCAGGGTAATTGCTCTATACATTGCACCGGTGTCAATATAGCTCAGGCCGATATCCTTTGCTATTTTTTTGGCTATTGTGCTTTTTCCGCTGCTGGCGGGCCCGTCAATCGTTATTATATTATGAATATTTTTTGAATTTGAATCTTTCAATTTTTTATTTCTTTCTGTATGGTAATAATTATTCCATATTGAGAACGCTGAATAATTTTCTTTTAAAACCCGGGAAAGAGACATCTATACAGTCGGTATCTTTTATCGATATTCTTTTTTTACCTTTCAGTGCCGCTATCGCAAGAGACATTGCTATTCTGTGATCACCGTATGATTCGATATCTGCCTGCAGCAAATCATATTCTTTGTTGCCGTAAATAATAAAGCCGTCCTTATTCTCTTTTATTTTTATACCGATTTTGGTGAATTCATTTACAATCGATTTTATTCTGTCGCTTTCCTTGACTCTTAACTCCGACGCTCCGCTTATTAATGTATTGCCTTTGGCAAAAGCACATGCCACGCTAAGTACGGGTATTTCATCGATAATATTGGCAATAAATTTTTTTTCAATTTCTACTGCCTTTAAGTCGCTGGAAGATACCTTGAGGTCTGCAACAGGTTCATTATTTATTTTTCTATAATTATTTACTTCTATGTTTCCGCCCATTTTTTTTAAAATCTCAAGCAGATATGTTCTTGTCGGATTTATCCCTACATTTTTGATAATAATTTCCGAATTTTCAAGAATAAGAGCAGCAATAATAAAAAAAGCAGCAGAAGAGAAATCGCCCGGAACATAAAGATTTTTCCCGGTCAGGCTTGATCTTTTTATTTTTACATTCTTCCCTTCACCATAATCTACTTCTGCTCCAAAATATTCAAGCATTCTTTCAGTATGATCTCTTGAAACAGACGGCTGCCTTATCTCAGTGATTCCGTCTGCAGACAGGCCTGCAAAAAGCAGGCATGATTTTACCTGCGCACTTGATATATCAAAGTTAAATGTTTTCCCCTTCAGGTGATCCCTGCCAAATATTACCAAAGGTGCTTTATTATCACCTGCCCTGCCAAAAATTTCCGCGCCCATGTCTCTCAGGGGTTTTATTATCCTGCCCATAGGTCTGTTATTTATTGAAGAATCCCCTGTCAGGACAGAAAGAAAACTGCATGTGCTTAAAAGACCGGCCAGAAGCCTTATTGAAGTTCCGGAATTCCCGACATACAAAACATCATCAGGTTCCTCAAACCCATCAATACCGCAACCCTGAATCAAAAGATGTGTTTTATCCATATTATATGTGACACCTATTTTTTCCATTATTGCAAGTGTTTTCAAGCAGTCCTGCGAAGGAAGGAAATTATCTATTCTGATTTTTTGTTTTGTAAGGGAAGATATCATAACAGCTCTGTGGGAAACGGATTTATCTCCGGGTACTTCCAGAATACCATTAATGCTGTACGGTCCTTTTATATCCATGACTGTTTTTTCTTTACTCATCTTCACCTATTATTTTTCTGATACTTACATGATGACCTAATTTTTCCAGAGCCTCCCTGGACACAACTCCGGCATTTTCTCCATGTACAAGTATTTTAAGTATTCCTCTGCCAAGTATTTCAGTTGAATGGAAAATTGAAATATCTTCAATGTTAACGCCTGCAGAACTTATAGCCAGCGTTATTTCGCTTAAAACACCCCTTACATCGGTCATTTCCACCCTTACCTCATAAAGCTTGGAGATGTCCTTATCAATGTATTTGGGAAGGTTTAAACGCGCTTCTCTGGCGCTGTCATAATGATATCTGATATATTCCTCATTATCATTTAACAGACTTTCCTTAAATTTATTAAGAAAAGAAATATAATCATTTATTGAATTTATAATCTCTTCTTTGTTCTCAAGGCTGATATCAACCCACATTTTCGGGTTGGATGCAGCAATTCTTGTCATATCCCTGAAACCTCCTGCACACAATTTAAAAAGGTTTTTAATATCTTTCTGCCTGCTGTCGACAAGAGCTACAAGATTTGTTGAAAGTATGTGAGGAAGATGACTTATCAGCGAAACTATTTTATCGTGTTCAATCGGAGATACTGTTATGACTTTTGCACCTATCTTTGTAAAAAGATTATGAAGGGATACCAGAGCTTCAGATTTGGTTGTATCGGTAGGTGTCAGTATGTAATATGCGTTTAAAAAAAGATCAGGTTTGGCACTGAGAACACCTTCGTTCTCTGAACCGGCCATTGGGTGCCCTCCGATAAATATTACTCCTTTCGGAAGTATTTTATTTATTTTTTCAACGATATTTAACTTTGCGCTTCCCACATCTGTTACTATCGTGTCCGGTTTCAGATGATCCTTTATTTCAAAAGCAATATCAGCAATCAGCCTTACAGGTGTTGCGATAATAACCAGATCTGCGTCAATGACTGCTTCCTTGTAGCTGCCGGCGGCTATGTCAATTATTTTTCTGTATAATGCTACGCTAACAGCTTCAGAATCTCTGTCAAAGCCCGTTACGATTATGTCTTTTTTTATATTTTTCAGGGATATAGCCAGGGAGCCTCCTATAAGCCCCAGACCTATTACGGAAATATTTCTTATATTTTTCATTTAAAACCTTTTAAATCATTTTTTATTTTTTAATTATAATAAAAAAAAGAAAAAAATATCCAAAATATATGCTGAATTTTTATTATACATTATTCCCCAACACTCTTTTTATGTCATCTTTGTCCAGCACACGGTATTCACCTTCCCTGAGACTATTTAAAGACAGTTCACCTATTTTTATTCTTTTAAGATCAATTACCTTGTAACCAAGGAAGTCAAAGAGTTTTCTCAGTATTCTTTTTCTCCCTTCATGTATGGTAATCCTTACAATATTATTTCCGGCATTTTCAGTACCTGCCTGAAACTCGGAAACAGCTATCTTTCGGCCTTCCAGCCCAACACCTTCCTTAATAGCTCTGATATCTTTTGTTTCAATCAGTCTGTCCAGAATTATTTCGTATGATTTGGTTACCATATATCTCGGATGAGTAATCTTCAGCGCAAAGTCACCGTCATTGGTGAGCAAAATAAGTCCCCTTGAGTCAAAATCCAGTCTTCCAACAGGAAACAGTCTTACATTGTCTTTAAAACCTTTGACAAGATCCATTACAGTATTTCTTTTAAAATCATCTTTTACAGTGCTCAGATATCCGGGGGGCTTGTTTAAAGCAAGATATATTTTCTCCGGAATTGTAATTTCCTTATTATTGAATTTTACTTTATCCCTGCGGGTATCAATTCTGGCGCTTAAATCTTTTACCGTAATCCCGTTTACACTTATTCTACCCTCAAGTATAAGTAATTCGCTTTTGCGTCTTGAAGCAATGCCTGCTCTGGATAGAAATTTGGATATTCTTATCAGCAATTTCTAATTTTCCTTTATATTTAATACAGGCAGTTCATCAATGCTTTTCAACCCGAGCATTTCCAGAAATTTTGAAGTTGTCCGGTATAATATGGGACTGCCCTGCACTTTCAGTCTGCCTGACTCTTTTACAAGTCCCTTATTTGCAAGGCTTATCACAATACTGTCTGTTTTAACTCCTCTTATTTCCGCAATCTGCTGTCTTGTTACAGGCTGTCTGTATGCAATTATCGCAAGTGTTTCAAGTGCAGCCTGAGTCATATGGACTTTCTGTGAAGTATTGACAAAATTTTTAAGCACATCTTTCAGGGAAGGATTACTGTACATCCTGTATCCGTTTCCTATTTTTCTGATTATAAAACCTCTATTGTTTTTTATATATTCATCTTCAAGAAGGTTTATAGTTTCCTGTATCTTCTTTTTTTCATAATTCAGTACTTTGGAAATTTCATGGACAGTGACAGGTTTTTCACATATGAACAAGATTCCTTCAATACAGGTTTTTATATCAGGCCTGCCTTCCATAAGTTCTTCATATAATGATGTCGGAAAATAATTTTCTTCTTTTTCGCTCATGTCGTTTTATTTAAAAATATAATTATGAAAATCAGGCTGCAATTTTCCTGATGATTATCTCTCCGAATATTTCAAACTGTTCAATATCAATATCTTCATTTTTATACAGCTCAAGTATGGATAAGAAAGAAATCACTATATCAATCAGATCGCTGTACTCATTGGTAAGTTCTTTGAAGGAAATATTGTCTTTGGACTGCAGAACGTTTTTTATCCTGCTTATTTCCTGAAATATGTTTTTTGTAATTTTTTTGTTATAAAATTCAGCAATATTGAATTTTTCAAGTTTTACTGAAAGTAATTTTGATGCAATAGCCTGCAGATCTTTTGCTTTCACTCTTTTAAACATCTCGTGAAAGAAATCCAGAAATTGTTCTTCTGTCGGGGCTTCCCTTAGAAAATAAACTTCTTCATTTTCAATTAATTCAGAAAAATACCCGCTTATTTCTCTGAAAGTTCTGTATTCTTCTTCCCTTTGCCTAAGAATATCCGGGCTATCATTTTTATCTTCCTGTAAAACAGTATCATTTTTTGAAGGGATGAGGGATTTTGACTTCAAATCAAGCATAATCGATATTATATAAATAAAACCAGAAAGTTCTTCAAGCGTATTATGTCTGTTTTTATTAATAAAGTTGATAAATTCCCTTATTATTTCACTGATTTTTATCTCATATATGAAATCTCTCTTCTTCAATACAAGATCAAGTAAAATATTTATAGGGCCGTTAAAGTAATTAAAATTGATTACAAAGTCACTATTCTGCCCTGTTTTGTAGTTCTCATCCAATTCCCAGTTTTTCCCTTACTATTTTTATCGTATCTGAAGCGACATTTTTTACATAATCTTTACTATCTGAAAGAACCTTTCTTACATATCCTATATCCGATTCAAGATTTTTTCTTTTTTCCTGAAAGCCTCTTAGTGAGTCATGAATAACCTGAGCTATCTCATCCTTACATTTTATGCAGCCAATTTTTCCATTTCTGCACCTGTCTTCAACTTCCTTTATTTCATCATCCATATAAATCTTATAGAATGAAAATACATTACAGATTTCCGGATGTCCGGGATCTGTTATCCGGATTCTGGACGGATCAGTTATCATCTGTCTTATTTTTGTTTTTATTGTCTTGCAGTCATCGGAAAGAAATATTGCATTTCCATAACTTTTGGACATTTTTCTGCCATCAGATCCCACAACTCTTGTTGACTTTGACAACAGCTCTTTTGGTTCTTTAAAATAATCTCCGTACAGACTGTTAAATCTTCTTACAATTTCTCTTGTCAGCTCAAGATGAGGAAGCTGATCTTCTCCTACAGGGACAATATCAGCATTTATTATCAGTATGTCAGCTGCCATTAAGACAGGGTAACTCAAAAAACCAAGAGTGGAGATATCTTTTGTTTTCAATTCCCTGACCTGTTCTTTGTATGTGGGACACCTTTCCAGCCATGACAGAGGAGTTATCATTGAAAGATAAAGAGTAAGTTCCGGAATTTCAGCAATATCCGACTGTCTGTAAAGATGAGTGACTTTCGGATCAATACCAAGTGCAAGCAGGTCAATAGCGCATTCGATAAGATTATTCTTTATATTTAAAGGATTCTGATACTCTGTAGACAAAGCATGCCAGTCAACAAGAAAAAAATAATTATCATAATCATGCTGATACCTAATCATGTTTACGATATTGCCATGCAGATGACCAAGGTGAAGCTTGCCTGTAGGTCTGAATCCTGTAAGCATTATTTGTTTTTCAACCATCCGATCCACTCCCGAGTTTTGTATAAATTTATAATCAAATATTTCAGTTTATCAAGAATCTCCACCAGAAGCCGAGATTTAAAAATAAAAAATTAATTACAGGATTTAAAAAAGTCCATAAAAATCTTCCGAAAAACATAAGTATGGCAAATATCATAAAAAAACCCATTCTGCCTATACTCAGATATCTATACATGGCTCTTTCGGGAAGAAAAGACGCAACAATCTTCGAACCGTCAAGAGGCGGAATCGGCAGAAAATTAAAAATTGCCAGAAAAATACTTATCCTTATTGCATATACAAGCATTGCGCTTATTACTCCAAAAAAACTGAAACCGCTTTGCCCGATAAAAGAGAAGTCAAGACCCCGGGCAAGAATAATCCCGGCAGGTATTTTAGAAATTAAAGAATATATAAAAATTATTAATCCATAAACAGAACCTATTAAAAAAGCAATAACAAGATTTGTTCCGGGACCTGCAACAGCTGTATTTCTTAGACCTTTTCGAAAATTCCTGAAATATGTCGGATTAATAGGTACAGGTTTTGCATAGGCAAAAATTATATTTGATCTTAAAAGTATCAGAAGTATTGGCAGGACCAGACTTCCTATGATATCTATATGCTTCAGGGGATTCATTGTAAGCCTGCCCATGTTCTTTGCGGTATAATCCCCGTTTTTCAAAGCAATATACCCATGCATTACTTCATGTGGAATAACAGCAAGATAGATTCCGGGAACTGCTATCAAAAGCTGCAGTATAAAACTTTTAAATTCCAAAAATATATTTTCAAACATTTTTTAATACTCTTTTTTAAAATAATTGCAAATAATCCTGCCAATTATACAACCTTTTTATGAAAAACTTAAATAGGCACAGTCGTTTACCGGTTTTTTTTGTTTCTCGGGTGGTTTTTAATAAAAGATTCTCTTATGAAATCCTTATTGATATTGGTATATATCTGTGTAGTAGAAATATTGCTATGGCCAAGGAGCTCCTGAACGAGTCTCAGGTCTGCTCCGTTTTGAAGCATGTGGGTGGCAAAGGAATGTCTGAACAAGTGGGGATAGATATTTTTTTCGGGATTTATTTTTTTTTCATAACTTTTTAATATTTTCCAGAATCCCTGACGAGACAGTCTGCCGCCGTTTTTATTAAGAAAAACATAATCATTTGATCTTTTGTTTTCATTTTTGGGATGTATTTTTGGTCTGGCTGCTTTTATATAAGATGATAGAAATTTCTGTGAAGTTTTACCCACAGGCACTATTCTTTCTTTATTGCCCTTGCCTATAAAGCGAAGCATGGAATTTTCGTAGTCAATATCATTTAATTTCAGATTTACAATTTCACTTACTCTTAAGCCTGAAGAATAAAGAAGTTCCATCATTGCCCTGTCTCTTAACTGTAGTTTTGAAGCATACGGTATGTTCTCCAGAAAATTCTGTACTTCTTTTTCGTCCAGAATCTTAAACAGGCTGTATGGTTTCCTGGGGTTTTTTATTTCATAAAAAGGGTTGTACTTTATAAAGTCATTTTTTAATGCAAATCTGTAAAAAGACCTTATCGACGACAGAAGTCTTGATATTGTAGATTCACTGTATTTTTCATGAAAATTTTTTAGCAGATCCAGTATTTCCTCATAGGTTATGCTGAGAACATTTATTTTTTTTGACTCGGCATAGTTAAAAAAAATTACCATGTCGCGTATATATGAATTAACTGTATTGGAAGAGAGCATTTTTTCAAATTTGAGATAATCTTTAAATTCACTGACAAGCTTATGATTGTCAGGTTCTATAAGCTTATGATTGCCAGGTTCTACAAGTTCATGATTGTCGGGTTCTACAAGTTCATGATTGTC
>DUQM01000060.1 GCA_012837825.1 Actinomycetota bacterium
ACAAAAGAACAGGAAATGCTTGAAAAAATTTCAACCACCTTTATTTCGGTCAATACCGAAAATGTCAAAGAGAAAGTCGATGAAATGTTTGGAATGATTGCCAAAATACTTAATTTCGACAATGCATATTTATTTGAGCTCGACGCAGGTTATGAAATTGCAACGATTCTCAATATGTATGTAAAAGATATTGAGAGCAAATCACCTCCTTTTTACCCGGGAACGAAATTTAAGACAGCAGACTTTCCTGAAGTCAAACCCCTGATAGCTCAAAACTTACCTATACTATGCGAAGATGTCTCAAATATTTCCGTTGAAAAGGCCGAAAATCAAAGAAATTTCTTTGCGTCAAGAGGAATAAATTCTTTCTTCGCACTACCAATAACAGTCGACAAAAAAACAGATGGGTTTTTTGTTATTGAATACAGAGATCGAAGTGATAAAAGATTCACAGAAAGTCGATTATACTTCTTAAAAATCATAGCAAATATATTGGGAGACGCAAGAAAGAAGATATTGTATGAAGAAAGGATATACAATATCGCTTATTTTGATGAAACCACAAAACTGGCAAACAGAAATATGCTTAAAAAGAACCTGGAGCAAATTCTGCATGTCAGAAAAGAATCAGAGAAAATAGTAATTTTTGATGTTGAACTGGGTAATCTAAGAATGATTAATGATACTTTCGGACACAGGATAGGAGAGCAGGTAGTAATAGAATCAGCAGCAATTCTTAAAAATCTGATGAAGGAGGAATGCAGTATATCAAGGATAGCTGAAGGAAAATTTATTATCATTATGCCTACTGCAGAAAATGCTGAACAAATACAGGAGTGTGCAGAGAAAATAGTCGATGCCTTTTCCAACCCTGTGCTACCCAAGGAAGGAAGAGAGGCATTATTTGTTACTGTTGTTATAGGCATATCCATATATCCGGATGATGGAAAAGATGTGAATACCCTTTTACAGAATGCCGATCTGGCAGCATATGAAGCAAGAAGCAATAATGAGAATATTGTTTTCTATACAAAACGACTGGAAAGCAATATTGCAGAAAACACCTTGTTTACAAACAAGCTTTTTAAATCATTGCAAAACAAAGAGTTTTTTCTGGAGTTTCAACCACAGATCAGCTGTGATACGGGAAAAACTGTTGGAATTGAAGCCTTGCTCAGATGGACCAGTGACGGCAATAAAAGAATACCGCCGGATAGATTTATCCCCATACTTGAGCAGACAGGACTGATTTATGATGTGGGACTCTGGGTATTGGAACAAGCACTTCAGGAGCATAACAGGCTTGCAGCAAAAGGATTTCCATCCCTTCGTGTTTCCGTAAACTTATCGGTTGTACAGTTTCGAAATGAAAATATTGTTTCTGATATTTCAAAGCGTATAGAAAAAAGCCGGGTAAACCCGAAATACATTGAACTGGAAATTACAGAAAGCATGTTCTCTAAAAATCCCGTGGAAGTACTTAAAAAACTACACGAATTGAAGAAGTTGGGAATAAGTATTGCCATAGATGATTTCGGCAGAGGATACTCATCATTAAATCGGTTGAAGTTAATTCCTTTTGACAGAATAAAAATAGACAAAGACATCATAGATTATATTGATTTAGAAAGAAAGCTGGCTCCTTTAACAGAAATTATTATTTTATTAGCCAGAGCTTTCAAAGCAGGTGTTACGGCCGAAGGTGTGGAAACAAAGGAGCAGGCGGATTTTCTCAGAAGTATATCCTGTGATGAAATACAGGGGTATCATTTTTCAAGGCCTTTGTCGCCGGAAGCACTGGAAGAATTCCTTAAAAAGAATTATCAGTAACATCCAAGCTTCTTTTAAACCTGAACATTATTATGTCGTTATGGCCAAACTCCGAAATCCTATAAACTAATTACACGATTTCTTCCTGATTCTTTTGCCTTGT
>DUQM01000061.1 GCA_012837825.1 Actinomycetota bacterium
AAAAATAATATATCTTTAAAAATCCCCGCAGAAGTTAAAACAATCTTTTATGTGGAATTTTTTTGTCTGATGTTTTTTCTTATCGAAAGTGCATATACTTTTTAAATCAATTTCTGAAAGCTCCATATTATCATTGGTTCTGCCCATGACCTTGCAAACTTCTGATATTACTCTTTCCCCTGTTTTAAGTCTTTCAAGAAAAATAATAATTTCAACAGAAGACAGTATTATTTTTCTTGCTGTGCGAGTGCTTATATTGGAACCTGCAATCATAAGCATGGTTTCCAATCTTGAAATAAGGTCCTGGCATGAATTTGCATGAACTGTAGTCATTGAGCCTTTATGTCCGGTATTCATGGCTTGCAGTACGTCTATGATCTCGGATCCTCTTACTTCTCCGACTATTATTCTGTCAGGTCTCATTCTCATTGAATTCCTTACCAGATCTCTTATGGTTATTTCTCCTTTTCCTTCAATATTGGGAGGCTTGCTTTCAAGTCTTACAACATTTTCAATCTCCAAATTCAGTTCTACCGTATCCTCTATGGTTATAATTCTTTCATCTCTAGGTATAAAACCTGAAAGAATATTCAGCATAGTTGTTTTTCCCGTAGAAGTAGCGCCGGTTAGAATTATGTTTGCCTTTTCATGAACAAGAATCTTCATTAAATCCGCCAGTTTGTTGTTCAGCGTGCCGCACATTATCAAGCTATCAATATCTTTCAGATTTCTCATAAATTTTCTTATTGTAACGGATATATCATTAATATTGACAGGACTGACTACGGCATTTATCCTTGAACCGTCGCCTATTCTTGCGTCCACCATCGGACAGCTTTCATCAAGCCTTAAGCCAAGAGGATTTAATATTTTATCAACAAAATTTTTTACTTTTTTATTGTTTTCAAACCTGATATCAGACCTGTGAATTTTTCCACTTTTCTCAAAATATACTGTGTCAAAGTTATTTATCATAACCTCGGATATTTCGGCATCTTTCATTAGAGAAGATACGGGCCCAAAACCAAAACTATTCTCATAAATCCTTGAAATAAGATTTTTAAAATCTTTTTTTGAGACCCTTATTTCTTCACTCTTAATTATTCTGTATAAAGATTCTTCAATTTTAATAAAACGCTCTTTTTCAGATAATTTGCTTATTTCATAAAAATCCAGCGTGCTGGACATTTTATCCTGTACGGATTTTGTCAAATCAATTCCCTTATACATATGCATTTTCTGTGATTTTATTTAAATATTGTCAGGGTCAGTAATAACCCCGGTTAAGCCTTCGGCTAACTGGCTTATATCTTTTACAATCTTTAAGTTATATTTAAAAATACCCGATGGTCCCTTTGTCAAATACAGATTTTCAATGTCTCTGTCATAGGGTATAAACTGGCTTACCGGATACCTGACCAATGAATTCAATCTGAAGATAGAAACCGCCGGCCTGATGTTGTATTTGTTTATTATCACTTTCATGCTCAGGCTCTCTTTTGTTTTTAAAAAATAGCTTATTATCAAGTTTAAATTTGAAACAGATATTTTATCCGCAAGACTCACAATCATTAGTTCATCGGATAAATCAAAAATACTGCCGTTTTTAATATTAAAATCAATAAGCATATCGCAATCGACAACAATCAGGTCGAAAATATTTGCAAGTTGCCTGAATAAATATTGTATAAACATATAACTGTAAGTTTTGTCCTGCTTCTGAAGCGGAGGAAAAATATAGCTGAGACTATTACCAAAATTTACAATAAGATTTTTTATATCTTCAATAGATGGCTTCTTTTTTACATGGCATATATCTGCAGGAGTTACTATTTCCTCATTTGTAATATGATAAAGCGTTCTTGAGTCCCTTGAACCTGTATTCATGTCAATCATCAGAATATTGTAATTGGTTTTTATGGCAAGATAATTTGCTACACAGTTAGCTATAAAGCTCTGACCACAGCCACCTTTGCTTCCGGTAAAAATAATTATTTTTCCAAATTTTTTCATTTTTAATCACGCTTTCGAAGAACAGATTGACAGGTGAAGCACCCCTCTGTCATGATTTTTGAACAGGTCTTCCGTTTCCTCTCTGTTTAAATAAAAAGTAATCATGAGCTTTCCGGTATCATCGTCTGAAAGATTTCCGTTATATAAATCCAGTAACTCAAACTGGCTTTTACTGTCATTAATATCATTGTCTGCCTGATCCTGCTTATTGCTGCCTGAAATAAAAATTATTTCCTTATCAGACAGAATAGTCCTGGCGGTAAAGCTGTCCTCATCAGGATTGTAATAAGTGGAAATAATATCTACCTTGTCACCGATTTTTATCATGCTTGGATCCCCGTAATATAAAACAGGAATAGTCACAGCTTTCTTGTCTTTGGGGATATAAGATGAAAAAGAAAAATTATTTTTATTAAATGCTTCAGAATCCTCAAATTTGCTATATGAAATTATTTCTCCGGATTCAATAGCTTCAATGACTATTTTATTTTTTATTAATTCAATATCGCTGATAAACAAATCTGAAAATATATTTTTTGGAATTCTCTGAATATTAACATTTTCCTCCACTATGAAACTGCCGGGAGCAATATGGTTTGATGCAACAAGAACCTCGTTAAAATCTCCCTGGATTTTCTCATCATTTGCCGATCTGGATAAAAATATATAAATCAATATTCCACCGATAACAGCAATTAGTATAAAAATACATGTAATTATTTTTTCTTTATAGAATAAATTTCTGATCTGCATGTTTTTGTCCTTCTTAAAATAATCAGTGATATCTGATTTTTATTTTATATATTTAT